>WFRT01000222.1 GCA_015486445.1 Pseudomonadota bacterium
CGACCGGCTGTTCTTCAGCTCATCCTCAAGGTGAGCGATAAAATCGGGCACCGACATCGGCTCCAGGGTCCGGCCCTGTTCACGCAGCCGCGGAGCCACGGTGCCGGCGGCGACCTCCTGGTCACCGATAACCAACATGTAAGGGATCTTTTCGAGCTGGGCTTCGCGAATCTTTTTGCCCAGTTTTTCGTTGCGCAGATCGGCTGACACGCGGATATCGGCCTCGCGCAACGCCTTTTCGACCTCGGCTCCATAGGCGTTGTGGGCCTCGGTCACGGTAACGATACGGACCTGCTCCGGGGCCAGCCAGAGCGGGAAGGCGCCGGCGTAGTGCTCGATGAGAATCCCGATAAAGCGTTCGATCGATCCCAGGATGACGCGATGCAACATCACCGGGCGATGTTTTTCACCGTCCGGCCCTATATAGCTTAAATCGAAGCGTTCCGGCAAGGTAAAATCGCACTGGATAGTGGCGCATTGCCACTCCCGGCCGAGAGCGTCCTGGAGCTTGACATCGATTTTGGGGCCGTAGAAAGCCCCGTCTCCAGCATTTATTTCGTAATCGAGGCCGTTGGCCTCAAGGGCCCGGACCAGGGCGTCGGTCGCCCTTTCCCAGTCGGCGTCCGAGCCGATCGACTTCTCTTCGGGCCGGGTCGAAAGTTCCATGTGGTAAGTGAAGCCGAACATCCGCATGACCTCGGCGACAAACTCGAGAATCGCGGTGATCTCATCCTGAAGCTGTTCCGGAGTGCAGAGAATGTGGGCGTCATCCTGGGTGAAGCAACGCACCCGCAGCAGCCCGTGCAAAACCCCGGAAGGCTCGTGGCGGTGAACCGTGCCGAGCTCGAAATAACGCAGCGGCAGGTCGCGGTAGCTGCGCAGCCGGGAGTTGTAGATCAGCATGTGGGCCAGACAGTTCATCGGCTTGATGCCGTAAACCTGGCCCTCGGCGTCACCTTCGTCTTCCTTGATCCGGGTGAAGTACATGTTCTCCCGGTAGTTTTCGAAATGGCCCGAGCGCTTCCAGAGGTCGGCCTTCAGCATCTGCGGCCCCATGACGATCTGGTAGCCGCGCTTGAGATGCTCGCGGCGCTCGAAATCCTCGAGCAGGGTCCGCAGCAGGGCGCCTTTGGGGTGCCAGATGACAAAACCGGCCCCGGCCTCCTCGGAAATGCTGAAAAGATCAAGCTCGCGGCCGAGTTTGCGATGGTCGCGCTTTTTCGCCTCTTCGAGCAGGTAGAGATGCCGCTGCAGGGCCTCCTTGTCGGCGAACGCGGTACCGTAAACCCGCTGCAGCATGCGGTTTTTCTCGCTCCCGCGCCAGTAGGCCCCGGCCACGCTCAAGAGTTTGAAAACCCCCTTGAGGCTGGAGGTGTCGGGCAGGTGCGGGCCGCGGCAGAGATCGACGAAATCACCGCTTTCGTACAGCGAAATGGTCTCGCCTTCGGGCAGTTCATTGATCAATTCGAGTTTGTAATCTTCGCCGAGACGCTCGAAAAGCTCCAGGGCCTCGGACCGGGAAACCTCGCGCCGGGTAAATTTACGCCCCTTCTTGACCAGGGACTTCATCGTTTTCTCAATCGCCTTGAGGTCTTCCGGGGTAAAAGGCCGGTCGGAGTCGAAATCGTAATAGAATCCGTCCTTGATGGCCGGGCCGATGGTCACCTTGACCTCGGGAAACAGGGACTTGACCGCCTCGGCCATGACGTGGGCGGCACTGTGGCGCAGGATCTCGAGCCCTTCGGACGAGTCAACCGCAATCAGAAAAAACTCGTCGCCGTCAACCGGCACACTCTTCAAGTCGACCAGGCGGCCATCGAGACGGGCGGCCGCCGTCCGGCGCAGGAGAGTCCGGTCCTGTTCGGCAACATGCTCGAGCAGGGTGCGGCCGTCGGCCTCCAGCTCCAGGGCCGGGGAATGCTCTTTAAGATGCAGTAAATACACGCCTGCCGGGGCTCCGTCAAAGCCGCGTCCCGAAACCGGGCCACGACATACATTATTACTATCAGGAAAGGTAACTATTCAGCCAAATCCGGGGTCGGGCGCGGCTTTTCTTCACTAAGCGTTAAGATTTCTGTTTTTCCTTACGCTCGCTTCGCCCGCATTGCAAAACTCGCTTACGCTCAGACAGTTGCAATGCTTATGGGCTCCCGCTCGCTGGGAAAAACAACGAAATCTTTCCGAAACCGCTCAGAAAAACCGCCCCCGCCCCTCCTGAAAGAAGGGAGACAGAATTTAGCTGAATAGTTACTTTCATCTTTTTCCGGTTTTCCGGCAATTGTAAACAGGAACGTTTTGGCCTCATCTGCGGATAAATATACGCTGGTTCTTTTTCGTTCCGGCAGTGGTGTGCATCGCAAGGTCTCCCTGCCGGTGCCGCTCGTGAAAAAGGCCCTCTGGCTGCTGGTCCCGGGCTTCTGCGTCCTGATGCTCGGGGCCGTGGTGGCGATTACCCTGTACCTGGTGAACCTCGACAACATCAAAGATTACACCAGGGTGGCCCGGCAGAAACTGGAACTTGAAAAACAGCTCGATTTCTTTTCCCGGCGGATGGATGATCTCAGGGCCCAGCTTGCCGGTCTCCAGGAGAGCAGTGCCCGGGTCAAGGTCATGGCCAACCTGGCGATTGTCCCGGATCCCGGTGAAAATCGCGGGATCGGCGGGCCGGACCCCCTGGCGGCCGAGCTTACGGTTTCGTGCCTGGATGCCGAACGCAAGCAGCAGCTTGCCCGGATGCACGAAGCTCTTCAGTCCCTGGAGCTTGGGGCCTCCCGGGAGGAGCGGGAGCTGGAGCGTTTGAGCGACCACCTCAAGGAACAGCAGACCCTGCTCAATTTCACTCCCTCGGTCTGGCCGGTCAAGGGCTGGATCAGTTCCCGCTACGGTTATCGGGTCTCTCCCTTTACCCAGCACCGGGAACTGCACAAGGGTATCGATATTGTCAACCGGGCCGGGACCCCGGTGGTGGCTACGGCCGATGGCCGGGTGGCCTTTGCCGGTTGCCGCAGAGGTTACGGCAAAATGGTGATTATCGACCACGGTCTCGGCCGGGTGACCAAGTATGGCCACTTGTCCAAGCTCATCGTCAGCAATGGTGAGGAGGTCGTGCGGGGGCAGAAGATTGGCCTGCTCGGCAGCACCGGCCGGAGCACCGGCCCCCATCTCCATTACGAGGTCGTGGTCAATGGCCACGCGGTTGACCCGATGGCCTTTCTGTTGGATTAAGACATGTGAATTTCCCGGGCATTCCGGTTTTGTTTCCAAGGTCCTCGTGAAGCGCCGTTATTGCCAGGCGTTTTTCAACGGGGATTTTTTATTTTTACCGAGGTAACCGATGGCAAGTATTCTGAAAAAGGTTTTTGGCAGCAAAAACGACCGTGAAATTAAACGGCTGCAGCCCCTGGTGCGCCGGATCAACGCCGAGGAGGAAGACCTGAAAAATCTTTCCGACAGTGAACTCAAGGCGAAGACGGCGGAATTCAAGGAGCGTTACGAGAAGGGTGAAAGCCTCGATGAACTTCTGCCCGAGGCCTTTGCGGTGGTGCGCGAGGCCTCGATCAGGACCCTGGGAATGCGCCATTTTGACGTCCAGCTGATGGGCGGCATCGTACTCCACCAGGGCAAGATCGCCGAGATGAAAACCGGTGAAGGCAAGACCCTGGCCGCGACCCTGCCGGTCTATCTCAACGCCTTGACCGGCAAAGGGGTGCATGTCGTTACCGTCAATGACTACCTGGCCCGGCGCGATTCGGAGTGGATGGGGACCGTCTACCGCTTTCTCGGGCTTTCGGTCGGGGTCATTCTCCATGATCTCGACGACGAAGAGCGCAAGCAGGCCTATGGGGCCGACATCACTTACGGAACCAACAACGAATTCGGTTTCGACTACCTGCGCGACAATATGAAGTTCTCGCTCGAGGACTATGTCCAGCGGCCGCTTCATTACGCGATTGTCGATGAGGTCGACAGCATCCTGATCGACGAGGCCCGGACCCCGCTGATCATCTCCGGCCCGACCGACGAGTCCACCGACAAGTATTACGAGATCGACAAGGCGATGCGCAAGCTGGTCCAGCGCAACCGGGGGCTTGAGGAGCCCGAGGATTACGAGGTCGACGAAAAGGCGCGGGCCGTGTCCCTGACCGAGGCCGGGGTGGCCCGGGTCGAGGAGCTGCTCGGGGTAAAAAACCTTTTCGAACCCTCGCAGATCGAGACCCTGCACCATGTCAACCAGGCCCTGCGGGCCCATGTCCTGTTCAAGCTGGATGTCGATTACGTGGTCAAAAACGACCAGGTGATCATTGTCGACGAGTTTACCGGTCGCCTGATGGAGGGCCGCCGTTACAGCGACGGCCTGCACCAGGCCCTGGAGGCCAAGGAGGGGGTCAAGATCGAGCGCGAGAACCAGACCCTGGCCTCGGTTACCTTCCAGAACTATTTCCGGATGTATGAAAAACTGGCGGGGATGACCGGTACCGCCGATACCGAGGCGATGGAGTTTTCCCAGACTTACAACCTCGACGTGGTGGTTATCCCGACCAACAAGCCGATGATCCGCATCGACAATCCCGACGTCATCTACAAGACCGGCAAGGAGAAGTACAACGCCGTAGTCGAGGAGATTGTCACCCGGCACCAGGCCGGCCAGCCGGTTCTGGTCGGGACCATCTCGATCGAAGATTCCGAGTACCTGCACAAGATCCTGACCCGCCGGGGCATCAAGCACGAGGTCTTAAACGCCAAGTTTCATGAGAAAGAGGCCGAAATCGTCGCCCAGGCCGGCCGCTACGGGGCCTTGACAATCGCCACCAACATGGCTGGCCGGGGCACCGACATCGTGCTCGGCGGCAATCCCGAGATGCTGGCCAAGAGCAAGCTCAAAGAGGATATGACGGCCGCCGAGCGCGAGGCCGTCATCGCCGAATTCCGGCGCCAGTGCGAGGCCGAGAGGGAAAAGGTGCTGGCCGCCGGCGGTCTCCATATCCTCGGTACCGAGCGCCATGAAAGCCGGCGCATCGACAACCAGCTGCGGGGCCGTTCCGGGCGCCAGGGCGATCCCGGTTCTTCACGTTTCTACCTGAGTCTTGAAGACGACCTGATGCGGATTTTCGGATCTGAAAGGATCGCCAAGGTGATGGACACCCTGGGGATCGAGGAAGGCGAGCCGATCGAGCACAAGATGATCTCCAAGGCGATTGAAAACGCCCAGAAACGGGTTGAAGGGCATAACTTCGATATCCGTAAACAGCTGCTCGAGTATGACGATGTCATGAACAAGCAGCGCGAGACCATCTACGCTCTGCGCCGCGAGGTCCTGGGCAACGATGATCTTCACAGCCTGGTGCTGGACTACTGTGAGGATGTGGTTGACGAGGTCGTCGAGGCGGCGACCGGCGGCTCCCGGCATGCCGAGGAGTGGGATTACGAAACCCTGGCTTCCGGCCTGCTGCACACCTTCGCCCTGAAGGTCGAGGTCGGTGAAGAGTCCGAGGTTCGGGGCCTGGGCGACGCCGAGGCTCTCAAGCAGTACCTGGTGGAGCTGGTGTGCGGGGCCTATGCCGGACGGGAAGAGGAGATCGGCAGCGAAACCCTGCGCCAGCTGGAAAAAATCATTCTTCTGCATACCATCGACACCCACTGGAAGGATCACCTCTACAGTATCGACCAGCTCAAGGAGGGAATCGGCCTGCGCGGCTACGGTCAGCAGGATCCTCTGCGCGAGTACAAGCGCGAGGGTTTTGAAATGTTTGCCGACATGATCGAACGCATCAAGGAGGATGCCGTCGGCCAGCTTTTCCATATCCAGGTAAGCCGGGAAGAGGAGGTTGCCGAACTCGATCAGCAGGCCCGGCAGGAGCAGGAATTCGTGCTTTCGCACGGCGGGATCGGCGAAAACGGCAAGCGCAAGCCGGTGGTCACCGGCAAGAAGATCGGCCGCAACGACCCCTGCCCCTGCGGCAGCGGCAAAAAGTACAAGAAATGTTGTGGCCGCTGAGAACTTTCCGGAAGGGTGAAATGAGAGCAAATGGAAAACAATAAAATTAGTGTCAACCCCTGTCCCGGGTACCGGTTTGCCGGTGTTTCCTGCGGCCTCAAGGGAGACGGGGCCCGGGACCTGGCCCTGATCCTGAGCACCCGGCCGGCCACGGCGGCCGCCGTCTTTACCCGCAACCGTTTTCCGGCCGCCCCGGTGCTGTACGGCCGCCGCCAGCGGGCCGCCGGAACCCCCCTGCGGGCGGTCATGATCAACAGCGGCAATGCCAACGCCTGCACCGGTCACCAGGGAGAGATCGACCTGATGACCACGGTGGAGGTCCTGGCCTCGGTTCTGGGCCTGTCGCGCGAGGAGATTTTCATCTCCTCGACCGGGGTTATCGGGGAACCCTTCCCGGTGACCGCGATTATCAAGGGAATAGAAGCCCTGGAGGCCGCGGTCGCCAAGGACGATGCCGCCTCCGCCGCGGCCCTGGAGGCCGCGGCCCGGGCCATCATGACGACCGACCAAGTGCCGAAAATCACCGGGACCGAGATTCTGACCAGCCGCGGGAAAGTGACCATTACCGGCCTGGCCAAGGGCGCCGGGATGATTCATCCCGACATGGCGACCATGCTCGGCTATCTGCTGACCGACGCCGAGCTTGACCGGGAGGTCTGGCAGGCGATGCTGGAGCGGGTGGTGCAGAAAAGCTTCAACCGGATTACCGTGGACGGGGATACCAGCACCAACGACACGGTCCTGGCCCTGGCCAACGGGGTTTCCGGCTGTTGTCTGGAGACGGCCGGCGATCTTGAGCTTTTTGAAGCGGGGCTGCTGGAGGTGGCCCGGCAGCTGGCCTACATGATCGTCAAAGATGGCGAGGGCGCCACCAAGGTGGCAACCATCGCGGTGGCGGGGGCCGCCTCTGTTGAGGGGGCTGAAAAGATCGCCCGGGCGGTGGCCAATTCAGCCCTGGTGAAAACCGCCTTTTTCGGCCAGGACGCCAACTGGGGAAGGATTGTTGCCGCAATCGGCTACGCCGGGGTCGAGATCGATCCGGCCCGGGTCAACATCGATTTCGATGACGTCCGGGTGGTCAGCGGCGGCATGCGGGACCCGGCCTACCGGGAAGAGGCCGGGGCGGCGGTGTTGCGGCGGCCTGAATTTGTGGTAAAAATTGACCTCCAGGCGGGGGAAGATGATTATTCTCTGCTCACTTCCGACCTGACCCACGACTACGTCTCGATCAACGCCGATTACCGCAGTTGAAGCTATCCGGTTTTTCAACCCTTTGCCAATAAAGGTCGAGCTTTGAAATGGCGGGTTGGCAGGGAAAAACCCGGTCGGGGTTTGCTGCCGGCCGGGGCCGGTATTTTGATGGTAGTATGGTTTTTGCATAATAAAAAGCTGCCAGTTTATATGGAATAGCTTTCAGGTTCTCCGGTCGGTGGACTTTTCCGGCCGGGACCGACAATTTCGCGAACGTAAGGAGTGTCAAAATGAATTATGCCAACTATGCCCGTCTCCATGCCCAGAACCTGCCTGACAAGATCTGCCTGATCGAGAGGACCCCGGCCACCGGTCTGCGTCGGACCCTGACCTGGAAGGAATTCAACACGGCCATCAACCGGGTGGCGAACTACCTGAAAAAAGAGTTCGGCATCAAGCCCGGCGACTATGTCATGCACCTGCAGAACAACTCCCTGGAATGGCTGATCAGTTATTACGCGATTATCAAGCTCGGGGCCGTGGTCGTACCGCTCAACTTCCGTTTCGTTGGGGCGGACATCAAGTATGCGGCCGAGGTTTCCAGTCCCAGGGCTTTTCTGCTGGGCTCCGAATTCCTGCCGGTGGTCGAACCGGTCAAGGATGAATTGACGACGGTCAAAAACTTTGTCTGTGTCGGCGCTGAAGTCGGTACCGGGATGGTTGATTTCAACGACCTGCTGAATTACGCCGACGACTCCGAAGCGATGCTCGAGGTTCCGGACGACACCGATCTCGCGATGATGTTCACTTCCGGCACCACCGGCAAGCCCAAGCCGGTGCTGCACACCCACTTTTCGCTGAACCATACCGCGATCGGCAACGGTATGAGCTATTTTGTCGAAAAGAATGACAATTATCTTTTCTTCCTGCCTCTCTACCACAGTGGGACGATGTTCCTCTGGGCCCCCTTCTATGCTACCGGGGCGACCGGGACCATCCTGCGGGAACTCAAGGAGCCGAAGTCGATCATCGAAGCGCTGGCCGAGGAAAAGTGCACCGACGTACTTTTCGTCGTGCCGATCGCGATCGGCATCCTGAATGCCATCGACAAGGGTGACATCAAGCTTGAGGACTACGATCTTTCGGCCTGGAGGTACATGGAGATCGGGGCCCAGCCGGTGCCTTTCGATGTCATGAAAAGGCTGGTCGAAACCCTGCCCTGCGGGGTTTCCAACATTTACGGCATCACCGAGGGCGGCGGTGGCGGGACTTTCAACCTCTATCCCGACGAGGTTCTGGTCCGGCCCGGCTCGATCGGGAAGCCGACCTTCGGGGTCGAGGCTCGGCTGGTCGATTTTGAAGGCAACGACGTGGCTTGCGGCGAGGTCGGCGAGCTGATTTTCCGGACCCCGCGGATGATGAAGGGATACTACGGCAATCCCGAGATGACCGCCGCCACCCTGAAAGACGGCTGGCTCTTTACCGGGGACCTGTTGAAAACCGATGAAGCGGGCTACTACTACATTGTCGACCGCAAAAAGGATATGATTACCAGCGGTGGCGAGAATATTTTTCCGGTCGAGATCGAAGACGCCCTGATGGAGCATCCCGACATCGATGATGTCGCCTGTATCGGGGCGCCGGACGAACGGCTGGTTGAGGTCGTGATGGCGATTGTTCAGCTCAAGGATGGAAAGAATTTGACCGCAGAGGAGGTTGTCGAATTTGCCAGGACCCGGCTGGCAACCTACAAGCTGCCGCGGATTGTCAAGTTCGACAAGGTCATGCGCAATCCCACCGGGAAGCTGATGAAGCCCCAGATGCGGGAAAAGTATACCGGCCGCAAGGAGGCTTTCAAGAGCCTGGTTTAAGCGGCCGCCCCGGCCCCGCGCCGGGCAGTCAAATAAACATAGCGGTCATCGCGGGTTAGCCGCGGTGGCCGCTTTTTTTGTTTTCCCCCGTCGTTCCAGGGCCTTTTCCAGGAGTTTTCGGTAGTTGTCAATTCTCTCCACGTAACGTACGGCCTCCTGCCCCCGGGCGTAACCGTACTTGAGATCACGGTGATACTTCTCGCGGCTCAGGAGGGGGAGAACCTTTTTCAGGCTCAGCCATTTGTCGGGGTCCAGCTGCTGCCTGCGGGCCAGCTCCCGGGCATCGTAAATGTGTCCGATGCCGAGGTTGTAGGCGGCCATCGCCACTTTCCAGTGGTCGCGTTCGGTATAATTCCCGGGCACCCGGTTAAAGAGCTGGCGCAGGTAGCGGGCTCCGCCCCGGACGCTCTCTTCGGCATTGAGGCGGTCGGCAACTTCAAGTTCCGCGGCCGTGGTTTCGGTCAGCATCATCAGCCCCCGGACCCCGGTCGGGCTCGTGGCCAGGGGGTTCCAGTGGGATTCCTGGTAGGCCTTGGCGGCCAGCAGGGTCCAGGGGATATGGTAGAGGCGGCCGTATTTCTCAAAATAAGGGCGAAAGGCCGGCAGCCGGGTGCCGATGCGGCGGTTGAAAACCTTGATGTCGACATAGTCGAAAAGAGCTGTGTGGCTGTAATAACGCTCGTTGATTTCAGCCAGTCGGCCCTGGCGTTTGAACTCTTTGAACCAGCGGAAAACCTCTCTCTTCAGACGCGGCAGCCGGGCGTTTACAATCCAGGCCAGAGGCTGCCTGGGGCTCAGGGGGAAGGCGGCCCGCAATTCGGGATAGAAGCGGCGATTGATGTCGAGGATGTTGGAGTCGGAGATGGTCAGAGCCAGGCGCCGTTGCCAGACTTTTTCCAGGAGCTGGTCGGTGCTGAATTTGTCGGTTGTCCGCCAGTGCAGGCCGGGGTATCGCTTTTTCAGCTTGACCAACTGTTCCACGTAGCTGCTGCGGGCCAGGACCAGCGGAGAGAAAGCCTGAAGCTCCTCGAGGTTGCGGGGGTGGCGGGAGCCTTTTCGGTAAACCACCTGCTGCCGCACCGACAGGTAGTCGGGGCCGAAAATAAAGTGCCGCATTCTCTCCGGGGTGCGGGTCAGCCCCCCGGCGGCGAGGTCGGCCTTGCCCGCGGCCATCTCGGCCAGGATTTCCCGGATCGAGGAGACCACGACGATCTTGAGTTTCAGTTTCAGATGCCGGGCCAGGTCCCGGACCAGGTCGTATTCGAAGCCGGTCGCGCCCTCGGGGCCGATGTAGTAAGCGGTCGGGATGTTGCGGGTCAGGACGGTCAACTGGTTCGGGACCAGGCTTAAGGGCAGGAGATGTTCGTCAAGACCGGGCTGGTCGCCCAGGGCCGGGAAAAACAACAGGGTGAGCACGATGCCGGCAAGCAGCAGGAAAACTTTCGCCCGGACCGGAACCCGGCGGGGCCGCGGGTCGGTTGGGGAAGGGGTGTCACAGGGTTGGGATTGCGGCCCGTTCATCAGGGAGGTCTCCGCGCAGCTGGGTTCAGTCTCGCGGCCAGTATAGCGGAAAGCCGGGCGGATTACAAATCGGCGGGCAGGAAAGGGGCCAGGCGCCGGCGCCAGAGTTGCAGTTTGACGGCCGGCCGGATGGCGGCGTAGGCCGGGCTGGTGGAGGGCAGCGCCACCAGGCGCGGGGAGCAGGAATGGTGTTTGCCGTGATTAAAGTGGCGCCGAAAAGAGATCTCGGCCCGGCGGCCGTTGAAGGCGATGGCTTCAAGCTCGGGATGGCGCCGCAGGAACCGGTCAATCGGATTGGGGGCCTCGCTGGCCGCCGGAATCGCGGCATCGAGGCTTCCGCTTCTGAGGCAGGTGCCGATGACATCCCACAGTGAGATTCGGCCGACGGTCAGCAGGGCCAGGCGCCGGGGATAGTCGAGGCCGGGCTCACCCTTGAGCAGGGTGAGCATAATCGGCCAGAAGGCGTTGCGGGGGTGAGCGTAGTATTGCTGTCGGGCCAGAGATTCCCGGCCCGGCATCGAGCCCAGGATCAGGAGGCGGGAGGTCGGGGCCTCGACCGGGCCGAGGCTGGTCAGTCTGGAGAGCATTGGCGGGTGTCTGGCTGGTGGTTTATAACGCTTGCCGATGCCGTTTTATAGCCTGCCTGGAGGTCCTCGTCAAGGGGCCCGGCCGGGGCAACTATCGGTTGACTTTTGAGGCGGTTTTTTCTATACTGAGCAATCTTACTCGGGAATAAAAAATATCTGTATATTCAGGGAGATTTATGATGCGTTCAGTGATTGTCGCCGGGGCTGCCGGCCGTATGGGGAAACGCCTGGTCGACCTGGTCAGCGCCGCCCCCGAAGCACGGGTGGTTGGGGGGTTGGAACATCCGGAAAGCCCCCTGCTGGGCCGGGATGTCGGAGAGGTGGCCGGGCTCGGTACGCTCGGGGTGCCGCTGGTCGGCAGCCGGGGAGAGCTGGAAAGCTGCGGGGCCGACGTGATGATCGATTTTACGGCCCCGGCCGCCACCCTGGCCAATGTCGAGTGGGCCGCGGCCCACCAGGTGGCCATGGTGATCGGCACCACCGGCATCAGCCCGGAGCAGCGGGTGCCGCTGGACCGGGCCGCGGCCCGGATTCCGATCGTCTTCGCTCCCAACATGAGTGTCGGAGTCAATGTCCTGTTCAAGGTTGTGGCCGAGGTGGCGAAGATTCTGGGTGATGATTTCGATGTCGAGATTCTCGAGGCCCACCACAACCAGAAAAAAGACGCTCCGAGCGGCACCGCGGTCCGGCTCGGTGAAATCGTCGCCGCCGCCCTCGGGCGGGATTACGAAAAGGACGCGGTTTTTACCCGGCAGGGATTTACCGGGGTCCGGAGCAAAACCGAAATCGGCATGCAGACCCTGCGGGCCGGAGACATTGTCGGTGAGCATCTGGTCATGTTCGGCGGACGGGGCGAACGTCTGGAACTGATCCATCGGGCGCACTCCCGTGACAACTTTGCCGCCGGCGCGGTGCGGGCCGCGCTCTGGCTGGAAAACCGCGAGCCGGGCCTGTACGACATGCAGGATGTTCTGGGGCTGCGGGAGCCTGGCTGACAGGTTCCGGCGGAAGCCGGCCGGAGTTTCTGAAAAAAGTGTAACTATTCAGCCTAATCCGGGGTCGGCGCGGCTTTCCTTCGCTAAGCGTTAAGATTTCTGTTTTTCCTTACGCTCGCTACGCCCGCATTGCAAAACTCGCTACGCTTAAGACAGTTGCAATGCTTATGGGCTCCCGCTCGGCTTAAGAAAAACAACGAAATCTTTCCGAAACCGCTCCGAAAAACCACCCCCGCCCCCTCCTGAAA
>WFRT01000223.1 GCA_015486445.1 Pseudomonadota bacterium
GATCAAGGAAAAAGTAGGTTTCATGACCGACAACTATCTCAAGGAAACCGCGGCCAAGAACCTGCCCGGCAAGGAATTTCTCTCGGATCTTGCGGCCCTGAAAGCCAAATATGAAAAAGAGTACGGCAAGTAGAGGTTCGCGCTGACTGCGAAACCGGCTTCTACCTGGCGGATGAAACGGAAAATTTCCTCTTTTTATAGCGTTCACTAACGAGGCTACTCGCACCCTCCACGACAGTCGGCGGCGGCCGGGCCCGCTGGTCGCCGCCGGCGTCATTTTGATCCCATGAACAAACTGCAGAAAATCATTGCCCGGATCAACCGCCTCTTTGTCTGGATCAGCGGCACCGCCCTGATCCTGATGATGGCCCTGGGCTTTGGCAACGTCCTCTCCAGGCTCTGCTGGCGGCCGATCCGGGGTACGTTCGAGATCATCGGCTTTCTCGGGGCGGTCACCATCGCCCTGGCCCTCGGCACCACCCAGATCCATAAAAACCATGTCGCTGTCGACATCGTCACCAGCCGCTACAGCCCCGGCTGGAAGAAAGCGACCGCCATCATCAGCTACCTGATCACGGCCCCCTTCTTTTTCGTCGTGGCCTGGCAGATCACGCTCTGGGGCATCAACATCATGCAGACCGGCGAGACCTCGGAAACCCTGGGCATCATCTACTACCCGTTCGTCTTCATCGTCGCCTCGGGCTTTTTCTTTCTCGCCCTGATCCTGCTGTTTGACCTGGCCCGGGTCATCCTCCCCGAGTCCGACAGCCAACCGGAGAAACCGCGATGAGCCCCGAATTCATCGGCCTGCTCGGCATCGTGGTGATGCTGGCGACAATGTTTCTGCTCCAGATTCCGGTCGGCTTCGCCATGGCCCTGGTCGGCTTCGGCGGGGTGGCCCTGATCATCTCCCCGCAGGCCGCCCTGGGAATGCTCGGCACCGAACTCTGGACCACCTTCTCCTCCTATGGGCTGACCATTATTCCGCTGTTTATCTTCATGGGGCTGATCTGCTTCTACTCCGACGTCAACACCAAGCTTTACAACGCCGCCTACAAATGGCTGGGTTCGACCCGGGGCGGCCTGGCCATGGCCACGGTCATGGCCTGCGCCGGCTTTGCCGCGATCAGCGGCTCCAACACCGCCACCGCCGCAACCATGACCTCGGTGGCCCTGCCGGAAATGAAAAAATACAACTACCACCCGGTCCTGATCACCGGCTCGATCGCCGCCGGCTCGACCCTCGGCGTGGTCATCCCGCCGAGCATCGTCCTGGTGGTCTTCGGCATCTATACCGGCCAGTCGATTGCCCGGCTCTTTTTCGGCAGCATCATTCCCGGCCTCATCCTGACCCTGCTGATGCTGGCCACGGTCCATGTCATCTGCCGCTACCACCCGGAATGGGGAGCGGCCGGCCCGCGGACCGGGTGGCGGGAGAAAATCATTTCCCTGAAAGGTTCGCTGGAGATGATCGTGCTTTTCATCCTGGTCATGGGCGGTCTTTTCATCGGCTTTTTCACCCCCAGCGAGGCCGGGGCCGTAGGCTCATTTTTCGCCCTGCTGATCAGCCTGGCCCGCCGGTCACTGAACCTCAAAGGCTTCTACAGGGCCGTGGAAGACACCCTGAGAATCTCGAGTTTCATCGTCGTCATTGTCGCCGGCGCCGTAATCTTCGGCCGCTTCCTCGCCATCACCCGGCTGCCTTACGCCATCGCCGAGTGGGCCATCGGCCTGCCGGTGCCGAGCTTCGTCATCCTCTGGCTGATGATCGCAGTCTTCATCATCGGTGGAGCGATCATGGACGCTCTCGGGCTGCTGCTCATCACCATCCCGATATTCTACCCCCTGGCCCTGAAACTCAACTACGATCCGATCTGGTTCGGGGTCATGCTGACCATCGTCACCACGATGGGGGCGATCACGCCGCCGGTCGGGGTCAACGCCTACGTTGTCGCCGGCATGTCGGACGACATTTCGCTGGCCACGGTTTTCAAGGGAGTGACCTATTTCCTGCCCACCTACCTGGTCTGTATCCTGCTGCTGGAAATCTTTCCCGTGCTGGTCCTCTACCTGGCCGGGTCGGTACACTGACGAACCTGGAAAACACCTTTGTTTCAAGGAAACTGAATCAACCATGGAAATCATCATTCTGATCAAGCAGGTGCCGGACACCTCCGAGGTCAAACTCGACCGCAAAACCGGAACCCTGGTCCGGGAGGGAGTTCCCAGCATCATCAACCCGGACGACCGCCATGCCCTGGAGTGCGCCCTGAGAATCAAGGATGGCCGCCAAGCCCGGCTCACCGTGGTTTCGATGGGCCCGCCGCAGGCCATCGACGCCGTTACCGAAGCTCTCGGCATGGGCTGCGACGCCGGCATCCTCTTAAGCGACAGGGCCTTTGCCGGGGCCGACACCTGGGCCACCTCCACCACCCTCTGTCGGGCGATCGGGAAAATCGGCAACTTCGACCTGCTCTTATGCGGCCGCCAGGCGATTGACGGCGACACCGCCCAGACCGGCCCCCAGATCGCCGAGCAGCTGGGCCTGCCCCAGCTGACCCGGGTCAACGAGATCGAAAAAATCGACGCCCGCCGGATCGTTGTCAAACGCCGCACCGAAACCGGCTATGAGCGCCTGGCCGCGAACCTGCCGGCCCTGCTGACCATTACGAAAATCCCGCCCCCAGTCCGTTACCCCCGGGCCGGCAGCCTGCTTGAAGCCTGCACCCAACAGGCCCCGATCGAGATCTGGAACGCGGCCGATATCGGCTGCCAGGCCATAGAGATCGGCCTGCGGGGCTCCCTGACCCAGGTTATCAGAACCTTCTCGCCCAAAACCCGGCGGGAGGGCGAAATCCTCAGCGGCGAGATCCCGGAAATGGCGGCCGGGCTGGTGGAGCGCATGCGACGCCATCACCTGATCCGACAAACGGCTCAAAACCCAACGTAACTATTCAGCGAAATCCCGGGGTCGGGCGCGGCTTTCCTTCGCTAAGCGTTAAGATTTCTGTTTTTCCACGCGCTCGCTCCGCCCGCATTGCAAAACTCGCTTACGCTCAGACAGTTGCAATGCTTATGGGCTCCCGCTCGGCTTAGAAAAACGACGAAATCTTTCCGAAACCGCTCAGAAAAACCACCCCCGCCCCCTCCTGAAAGAGGGGAGATAGAATTTAGCTGAATAGTTACAACCCAACAGGAAAAGCACAACCATGAGCGTCTGGATTGAAACCGAACTCTGCAACGGCTGTCACCGCTGCCTCAAGACCTGTCCCTACGACGCAATCACGATGCAGGGCGACAAGGCCGTTGTCGGTAAACGCTGCACCGGCTGCGGCGCCTGTCTTGAAGCCTGCCGCCAAGGCGCCATCAAAACCGATGCCGCGCCCCGCGCGGTTCCCGACTTCAGTGTTTGTCGGGACATCTGGGTGCTGCTCGAACACGATGGCGAAAAACTGCACCCGGTTTCCCTGGAACTGCTGGGCGCCGCCCGGCGGCTGGGCCGGGTCCTGGAACAGAAGGTCTGCGCCCTGCTGCCCGGAATACCGCCCGAAATCCATGCCGACCGAATGACGGCGGAGCTTGAAAAGTACGGCGCCCAGACCATAGTCAGGGCCCGGCACCCGGCCTTAAAGGATTACGATGTGCAGGTTCACTGCAGCCTGGCGGCGGAGGTCATCAACACCTACCGCCCCGCCATCCTGCTGATCGGGGCCACGCCGCGGGGGCGCGACCTGGCTCCCCGCCTGGCCCGCCGCCTGC
>WFRT01000224.1 GCA_015486445.1 Pseudomonadota bacterium
ATTGCCCCGTGGCGCAGCAACTGGGGGCTCAACTCCCGCGAAAAGATGATCGACTACGCCCGCAAGCACGACATCCCGATCCCGGTGACCAGGGAAAAGCCCTACAGTTCCGACCGCAACCTCCTGCATATCAGTTTCGAGGGCGGCGTGCTCGAGGATCCCTGGCGCGAGCCCGACGAGGATATGTTCCTGCTGTCGGTATCCCCCGAAGCCGCTCCGGACCGGCCGACCTACTGTGAAATCGAGTTTGAAAAGGGTGATCCGGTGGCCATTGACGGGGTCCGGCTGTCGCCGGCCGCCCTGCTCTCGCGGCTCAATGAACTGGGCGGAGCCAACGGCATCGGCCGGGTTGACATGGTGGAAAACCGCTTCGTCGGCATGAAGTCGCGCGGCGTCTATGAAACCCCGGGCGGCACCATCCTGCTCCAGGCCCGGCGGGCGGTCGAGTCGCTGACCATGGACCGGGACGAGATGCACCTGCGCGATTCCCTGATTCCCGACTATGCCCGGATGGTTTACAACGGCTTCTGGTTCGCGCCGGAGCGCGTGGCCCTGCAGGCCCTGGTCGACCAGACCCAGGAGAATGTCACCGGCACCGCCCGGGTCAAGCTCTACAAGGGCAACTGCATGGTGGTCGGGCGCAAATCCCCGGTGTCGCTCTATCAGCCGGAGATGGCGACTTTCGAGGAGGACGAGGTCTACAACCAGTATGACGCCGAGGGCTTTATCCGCCTCCAGGCCCTGCGCCTCAAAGCCCGGGCCAATCTCCGGGCGGAATAGGTTTTGCTCATGGCCCGGCGCCGGCGCCTGATTCTGCTGCTGGTTATCGCGACCCTGATCCTGGTCCTGGACCAGTGGAGCAAGGCCGTCGCCCTCGACCAGCTGTCGCCGGTCTATGCCCGCCAGGTGATCGAGGGTTTCTTCTCCCTGGTTCTGGTGATGAACTCCGGGGTTGCCTTCGGGGTTTTCAGCGGCATTGACAGTGCGCTGAAAGCTTATCTGCTGCTGGCCTTTTCCGGAATTACCGTGGCCCTGGTCCTGGTCTACTATTTTTTCGACCGCCACCTGGGCCCTCTTTCCTGCTGCGCCCTGGCCCTGGTGGTGGGTGGCGCCCTGGGAAACATGGTTGACCGCTGGCGCTATCACAAGGTTGTCGATTTTCTCGATTTTTACTGGCGGGGCTACCACTGGCCGGCTTTCAACCTGGCCGACTGCGCCATTACCGTCGGGGTCGGCCTGCTGCTGCTGGTGACCCTGTTCGGCGGGCGTCGGAGGGCTTGAGCTTGCATCCCGTACTTTTGAAAATCGGGCCGCTGACCCTGCATACCTACGGTTTCTTTGTCGCCCTGGGATTTCTCCTGGGGCTTTTCTGGTGCAGCCGGGAGAGTCGCAGGCGCCGCCTGGACCCGGAAATTATCCCCGATCTTTTTTTCTACGTCGTCATCGCGGCCCTGGCCGGGGCCCGGTTGCTATATGTGCTGCTTAACTGGAAGTATTTTTACGGCAACCCCCTGGCGGTGTTCAAAATCTGGGAAGGGGGACTGGTCTTTTACGGCGGTTTCCTGGCCGCAGTGCCGGTCCTGGTCTGGCGGATTCGGCGCTGGCAAAGGCCGGCTCTGGAGATTCTCGACGTAGCGGCCCCGGGACTGGTCCTGGCTCAGGCCGTGGGGCGCTTTGGCTGCCTCTCGGCGGGCTGCTGTTACGGCCGGGCCTGCCCGGGCCCGTTGGGCATCGTTTTTACGAGCCCGCTTTCCCATGCCCCGCTTAACCAGCCCCTGTACCCGACCCAGCTGTTTCACGCCGCCGCCGACTTCTTTATCTTCCTGGTGCTTGTCAGGTTGTCTGGAAAAGCGCCGCGCCGGGGAGTGGTGGCGGTCTGCTACCTCCTGCTTTATGGCCTGTTCCGTTTCACGATCGAGTTCTGGCGGGGCGATCCGCGCGGTTTTTTTGCCGGGTTTTCGACCTCGCAGTGGATCAGCCTCCTGTTGATCGCATGCGGCCTGCTGCTCTGGTTTCTCAAGGTGGGAAAGGGGGAGGGGAGTGCTGAAGAATAAAACTCCGCTGCTTTTGGCCTCGCAGTCGCCGCGTCGTCAGCAGATGTTGCGGCAGCTGGGTATTGAATTCAAGGTGGTCAACGTCGAAATCGAGGAGCTTTGCCGGGCCGGCGAGAGTCCTGATGATTTTGTCTGTCGCATGGCCCGGGAAAAGGCTTTGGCCGCGGCCGCGGCGTATCCCGGAGAATGGATCTTAAGTGCCGACACGATTGTCGTTCGGGATGCCGAGATCCTCGGAAAACCGGACAGCCAGGAGGCGGCGGTGCGAATGTTGAATTCGTTGTCCGGACGCTGGCACCGGGTTATGACGGCCTTTACTCTGAAAAATTCCGTTTTGAAGCAGGAATTTACCGAACTTGACACGAGCCGGGTCAAGCTGGTGCGGCTTGATCCTTTAACCATAGCCGCTTACGTGGCCGGCGGCGAGCCTCTCGACAAGGCCGGTGCCTATGCCGTGCAGGGGACAGGCGGAGCCTTTGTCGAAAGTCTTAAGGGCTGTCCGACGACGGTTGTCGGCCTGCCGCTGCCGCTCGTGGTGGGCCGCCTTGTCGCCTGTGGTATCGTTGCGCCGGGAGGACAGCCGGTTTGACTGGTAGAGGTATAGAGTTGAAGAGATGAGGGATACTGAGACTGAAGTTTTCAGGCAGCGCCTGAACCAGGTCCGGGAGCGCATGGCGGCGGCCTGCGCGCGGAGCGGCAGGGATCCTGACGAGGTTTGCCTGGTCGCGGTCAGCAAAACCTTTTCCTTTGACCGGGTTGCGGCCGCCAGCCGGGCCGGGCAGGTCGATTTCGGGGAAAACTACATGCAGGACTGTCTTGAAAAAATAACCCTGGCCCAGGCGCGAGGGATTGCCTGCCGCTGGCATTTCATCGGCCATCTGCAACGCAACAAGGCCCGGTTTCTCGATCACCGTTTCCATCTTTTTCATGGTCTCGACTCGCTCGCCCTGGCCCGGCGCCTGAATCACTACGGGGAGTTGGGAAATTACCGGGTTCCGGTTCTGGTGCAGGTGAACATTGCCACAGAAGCCAGCAAATCCGGGGTCGACCCGGCCCGGCTGTTTGCCTTTCTTGAGGAATTACGATATAATGAACAGCTTGACGTGCAGGGGTTGATGGCGATTCCCCCGGCCGGCCCGGCCGAGGAATCGAGACCCTGGTTTGCCGCCCTGCGCAACCTCTTTGAGCAGTCCCGGCAACGCCTGTTTTCCGACGCCCCCCGATTTCGTCATCTCTCGATGGGCATGTCCGGGGATTTCGAGGTGGCGATTGAGGAAGGGGCCACCATTATCCGGGTTGGCACCCTGCTTTTCGGCAGTCGCGACAGGACCTTGTCATAAGTTAAGTTCAGCTGGTTGGCATATATCTTTTATATCTTGAATATTAATAAGTTATGACTCAGAACGACGACGTCAAGAAACCCTGGGGAGGTAGATTTAATGTACCTACCGCTCGGGTGGTTGAAGAGTTTACCGCGTCAATCAATTTTGATCGTGAATTTTATGCCGAAGATATTGCCGGCAGTCTGGCCCACGCCCGCATGCTGGGGCGGCAGGGAATCATTTCTGAGGCCGACGTTAAGGCCATAGTTTCCGGTCTTCAGCGGATCAGGCAGGAGATTGAGGCCGGACAATTCAATTTTTCCCTGGCCCTGGAAGATATTCACATGAATATCGAGCATCGCCTCGGGGAGTTGATCGGGGCTGAAACCGCCGGCCGTCTCCATACCGGGCGCAGCCGCAACGACCAGGTGGCGCTCGACCTGCGGCTTTTTTTGCGCCGCCGCCTGCGGCGAGTCTCCGGCCTGCTGCTTGACCTGATTGCGGCCCTGGTCGGGCAGGCCGAGTCCAACCTCGATGTGGTGATGCCGGGGTTTACCCATTTGCAACAGGCCCAGCCGGTGTTGTTTTCGCACCATATGATGGCCTACGTGGAAATGTTCAAACGTGATTACGAGCGTCTACAGGAGGTTTTACGGCGTCTCAACATCAGTCCCCTGGGCTCCGGGGCCCTGGCCGGCACCAGCTTCCCCCTGGATCGGGAAATGGTGGCCTGCGAACTCGGTATGGACGGCATCACGGCCAACAGCCTCGATGCCGTCAGTGATCGTGACAGTGCTTTGGAGGCGCTTTTCGCCCTCTCTTTGATCATGATCCATTTATCCCGTATTTGTGAAGAGTTGATTCTCTGGTCGACGGTCCAGTTCGATTTTATCTCGTTAAGTGATTCTTTCTGTACCGGCAGCAGCATCATGCCGCAGAAAAAGAATCCCGATGTCCCGGAATTGATACGCGGAAAGTCGGGGCGGGTTGTGGGCTCCCTGGTCTCCCTTTTGGTTTTGATGAAATCCCTGCCCCTCGCCTACAACAAGGACATGCAGGAAGACAAGGAGCCGTTGCTTGACGCCCTCACCACAGTTTCCGGATCGCTGCAGATCATGGCCGACCTGATTAAAGAGATGGCCGTCAAGCCCGCAAAGATGTATTCCCAGGCCGGGGCCGGTTTTTCAACAGCGACCGAGGTAGCGGACTACCTGGTACGGAAAGGGCTGCCTTTTCGCATAGCGCATGAGATAGTCGGCTCCGTCGTGGCCTATTGTGAAAAGCAGAACAAGTCCCTTATCGATCTGACCATTTCGGAATGGCGTAATTTTTCGCCCCTGGTCGAAGATGACCTGTTTGTCCTTTTGAACCCGGAAGATGCGGTCGAGGCCAAGGATTTGCCGGGAGGTACGGCCAGCGCCCAGGTGAAACGACAGATTGAACGGATCAGGAGCTTTCTTGTCCAGGCCGAGAAAACGGGCGGGGGCGATGAAGCGAACAATTAAAATCCGTCTGGCCTCGTGTGTCCTGTTCGGTGCGGCAATTATCGTTTTGCTGCTGCTGACGGCGGGCTGTGGCAAAAAGGGTGACCCCGAACCCCCGAGTCTCGTGGTGCCGGCCAAAATCGCCTCTTTGCGGGTCTTGGCCAAGCCGGGTCATACCTACCTGACCTGGTCTCTGCCGCATAAAAATACCGACGGCACCAGGCCGGCCGACTTGAAGGCTTTCAGGGTCTACAAAAAAACGGTTCCGGTTGGTGCTGACAGTTGCAAATTTTGTGATGAAGGCTTTAAGCCGTACCAGGTGTTGACCTTGAAGAATCCGGCCCACGGTTTTGTGCGCGGCGACTCTTTCTACCTGTCTCTGGCCTGGCCCGAGAAAGGTCGGATTAACGTTTTCTTTGTGGTCTCGCTTAACAGTCGGGGCTGGGAAAGCCCGGCCTCAGACAAAATTGCCGTCGACTGGCTTCCTCAAC
>WFRT01000225.1 GCA_015486445.1 Pseudomonadota bacterium
GGTCAGGGACCGGGCAGGCGATCTCGTAGCCCTTTTCCAGGGCACCGTCTACCGCAAAAAAATCCCCCTGGCCGAGGTCGGCGATTGATGATGGAAAAACTCGGCCCCGACAATCTCGCCACCCTGAAAGAGGCCGTTGCCATGCTGGTTGCGGATGGCTGTTCTTTAAGTATCGGCGGCTTTACCATCAACCGCAACCCGATGGCCGCGGTCCATGAAATTATCCGGCAGAAAAGACGCGGTCTCCACCTCTACGCCCACTCCAACGGCCAGGGGGTCGATGAACTGGTCGGGGCCGGCTGCGTCGACCGGATCGAAATCGCCTACGCCGGCTCGGGCCGTTTCGCCCCGACCTGCGTCCGCTTCCGCCGGGCCGTCGAACAGGGACGACTGCAGGTTGAAGACTACTCCAACTACCAGATGACCCTGCGCTTTATGGCCGGGGCCATGGGCCTGCCCTTTTTGCCGACCCGCTCCGGCCTGGGCACCGACATTCTGACAAAATGGGGCTTTCCGGCCGCGCTGCGCCGCCAGGACGAAACCCTGCCCGATGCCAAGGTCATAACCCTGGACAATCCTTTCGGCACCTGGGGCGGGGCTGCGAAACTGGTCCTGGTGCCGGCCATCAACCCCGATGTCACGATCATCCACGTCCAGGAGGCCGACCGCTTCGGCAATGCCCGCATCCAGGGTTTGACCTTCGCCGACATCGAGCAGGCCCGGGCCGCCCGCAGGCTGCTGATCACCTGTGAGCGGCTGGTTGACGACGAATACCTGCGCCACCGGCCGGAGCACAACCAGGTTTCGTTTCTCCATACCGACGCCGTGGTCCAGGTCCCCTGGGGCGCCTATCCCACGGCCTGCTTCAACAGCTATGACTACGATCCCGAATACCTCAACGACTACCGCCGGGCGGCCGGCGACGACTCTACCTACGAGAAATATCTTAAAGAAAAGATCCTGGCCGTCAGGGACCACTTCGAGTTTCTCGCTGCAAGGAAGAAAAAAAGCCTGGCCCGGCTCCGGGCCGACCCCGCGACCGGCTATGCCACCGGCCTCGACCGCAGGTAGGAAACCAGAAAACAAGGAAAAGAGATGGTTGCAGAAAGGGATTATACGGACCGGGAAATGATGGCGATCGCCGCGGCCCGGCAGATCAGAAACGGAGAAATCGTTTTCTGCGGCACCGGGATTTCGATGCTGGCGGCGATGGCGGCAAAAAAGATCAGCGCCCCGGAAAGCACCATCTTTTTTGAAACCGGGGCCATCGACTCCCGGCTCGACGAGGTGCCGCTGGCGGTCGCCGATTCCCGGGTGATGTATCACACCGCCCTCAACGGCGGCCTGGCCGACGCCTTTGCGACGATGCAGAACCGCTTTACCGGCGAGCAGGTGGTCGGCATCCTCGGGGCGGCCCAGATCGACCCTTTCGGCAACCTCAATTCAACCGTCATCGGTGATTACGCCAGGCCGAAGATTCGCTTTTCGGGCTCGGGCGGGGCCTGCGACGTCGCCAGCTTCGTCAACCGGACGATCATCTTCATGCAGCACGAAAAAAGAAAATTCGTCAACCAGCTGGACTATTTCACCAGCCCCGGCTGGATCGACGGACCCGGCGGCCGCCGGCGCCTCGGCCTGCCCGGCGGGGGCCCGGCCGCGGTCATCACCAACCTCGGGATCATGGGGTTCGGAGAAACCGACCGGCGGATGTATCTCATGGCCTTCTATCCCGGCGTCAGCCCGGAGGAGATCCAGCAAAACACAGGCTTTGCCCTCGATCTCTCCCGCGCCCGCCCCTGCCCGCCGCCAACCCCCGAAGAGCTTGAAACCCTGCGCCGACACTGCGACCCCCAGCGCCTGATCCTGGGCTGACCAAGCAGCACCCGCCAGCCGGCAAAAATTATTTTACACCAACAATCAACCGGTGGCCGCGGGGACCGGCAAAGACTGTAACAACCTGCGGGATGAAGAAGACAAGGAAGTTATTTCTTTTGCGCTGCCGGGACCAGGCCGCCGTTTTCGCCCGGTTACAACCATCATGACGGCTGAAGAGGGAGAGATGAAAAAAATAGTCGCAGCCACCTTGCTTGTGCTTGCCATGGCCCCGTTGCAAACCTTTGCCATGACCACGCTCCCCATCGCGGTTGGCGACAGTGTGGATCGAGTGTACCGGAAACTGGGCCTTCCGGTTTCCATTGAGGTCAAGGATGCCACGGCCATCAAGGAGGGACGGAAGTGGCATGTCGTGATAACCAAGCAGCTGAACTATGTGATAGGCGAATGTGACGACAGGCAGGTATTCAAGATTATGGTCAATGACCAGGGAGAGGTGTTTCAAATCGAGTGGGGAGGACCGGCCCCCGATAATTGCCGACCTGGCAGGGGAAGATCATTTCGGGAAAAAGGCGAACCCACCCGGCCCTGAACTGGAAGGCCGGGCACGACGGCCCGGGCCGCAAGTCCGGGCCAAGCTTTGAAAACAACAGGAACGGCCTTGACGATGGAGGCGGTCAATCCTCTTCCAGGTCGATATCCCAGTTTTTACTGCTCTCATCGATCCTGGTCGTCAGCACCGGGCAGGGGGCATGGTGGATAACCTTTTCCGCGACGCTGCCCAGCAGGATATGGGAAAGCCCTGTA
>WFRT01000226.1 GCA_015486445.1 Pseudomonadota bacterium
CGCTGCACATGGGCCATGCCTTGAACAATCTCCTCCAAGACATCCTGGCCCGCTACAAGCGCCAGCGGGGCTATAATGTTTTATGGATGCCGGGCACCGACCACGCCGGCATTGCCACCCAGAACGTGGTCGAGCGTCAGCTCGCCGCCGAGGGGCTCGACCGGCATGCTATCGGCCGGGAGAAATTCATCGAGCGGGTCTGGCAGTGGCGCCGGGAATCGGGCGGCACGATTATCAATCAGCTCAAGCGCCTGGGCTCCTCCTGTGACTGGCGGCGTGAGCGTTTCACGATGGACGAAGGCCTGTCGAAGGCCGTGCGCGAGGTTTTTGTCAGCCTCTACGAAAAGGGGCTGATCTACCAGGGCGACTATATCATCAACTGGTGCCCGCGCTGCCACACCGCCCTTTCCGATCTCGAGGTCGAGTTCGAGGAGCATAACGACGGCCATCTCTGGGATCTGCAATACCCGCTGGCCGACGGTTCGGGTTCGATCATCGTTTCGACGACCAGGCCCGAGACCATGCTCGGCGATACCGCGGTCGCCGTCAACGGCAGCGACGAGCGCTACCGCGATCTGGTCGGCAGGGAGGTGATCCTGCCGCTGATGGAGCGCAAAATCCCGATCATCGCCGATGACTACGTCGACATGGAGTTCGGCTCGGGCGCGGTCAAGATTACCCCGGCCCACGACCCCAACGACTTCGAGGTCGGCCTGCGCCATGGCCTTGAGATCGTCAAGGTCATGGACGAAAAGGGTGTGATGAACGAAAACGCCGGCAAATACGCCGGCCTGAGCCGCGAGGAGTGCCGCAAAAAGGTGGTCGAGGACCTGGACGAACTGGGCCTTCTGCCGGCCGTCAAGGATTACAGCCACAATGTCGGCCACTGCTACCGTTGCCGGACGATTATCGAGCCCTACCTTTCGAACCAGTGGTTTGTCAGGATCAAGCCCCTGGCCGAGCGCGCTCTGGCCGCGGTCAAGGAGGGCGAGACCCGGATCATTCCGCAAAACTGGGAAAAGACCTATTTCAACTGGATGGAGAATATCCGCGACTGGTGCATCTCGCGCCAGATCTGGTGGGGCCATCGAATCCCGGCCTGGTACTGCGGGGCCTGCGGCAAAATGATCGTTGCCCGGCAGGATCCCGAGGCCTGTCCCGAGTGCGGAGCCCGTGAACTGCGCCAGGAGACCGACGTCCTCGACACCTGGTTTTCTTCCGGCCTCTGGCCCTTTTCGACGATGGGCTGGCCCGAGGAGACCGAAACCCTGCAAAAATGGTATCCCACCTCGGTCCTGGTCACGGGTTTCGACATCCTCTTTTTCTGGGTCGCCCGGATGATGATGATGGGGCTTGAGTTCCGGGACGAGGTGCCTTTCAAAGACGTCTACATCCACGCCCTGGTTCGCGACGAACACGGCCAGAAGATGAGCAAGTCACGGGGCAACGTTATCGATCCGCTGGTCATCATCGATCAATACGGGGCCGACGCCCTGCGTTTTACCCTGGCCGCCTTCGCCGCCCAGGGCCGCGACGTCAGCCTTTCCGAGGCCCGGATCGCCGGCTACCGCAACTTCGTCAACAAGCTCTGGAACGCGGCCCGGTTTACGCTGATGAACCTGGACGAGGATTTCGACCCGGCGGCCGCAGTTGAGCCGGCCGTCCTGAGCCCGGCCGAGAGCTGGATCTCCCACCGTCTCAACCGGACCATCGAGGAGGTGGTTGCGGCCCTTGACGAATACCGTTTCAACGACGCCGCCCAGGCCCTCTACCAGTTTACCTGGCATGAGTTCTGCGACTGGTTCCTGGAGTTGGAAAAGCCCGATCTTTTTCAATCGGAGGATGGAGACCGCCGGGCTGCGGCCCGGGCCGTTCTCTACCGCACCCTCGAGCGGATCGTCCGCCTGCTGCATCCGATCATGCCTTTTGTCTGCGAGGAGATCTGGCAGAATCTGCCCCGGCCGGCGGCGGCTCCCGGAAGTATCATGGCAACCGCCTATCCCGGGGCCGAGCCCGAATTTGACGATCCCGCCGCGGTTGGCGCGATGGAGCGGGTGATGGCCGTGATTACCGCGATCCGCAATATCCGCGGCGAAATGAATCTCTCCCCGGGCCAGCCGCTGGCGGCCGTGATCCGGGGGAAGGACGAAGCGGTGCTGGCCACCCTGCGGGAGAATGCTCCCTCGATCATCAGCCTCGCCCGTTTGAGCGCTCTTGAGATCGACGCCGGCGCCGAAAAACCGGCCCAGGCCGCCGCCGGCCTGGCCGCCGGGGTCGAGATCTTCGTTCCCCTGGCCGGGCTGGTCGATTTTCGCCAGGAGGCCGAGCGCCTGAAAAAGGCGATCAAGAAGGCCGAGAAGGAGTTTTCCGGGGTCGACAAAAAACTGGGCAACGAAAAATTTCTCGCCAAGGCCCCGGCCGAGGTGGTCGAAAAAGAGCGGGCCAAGCATCGGGAACTGGCCGAAAAACTGGAAAAACTGCGGGTCGGCCTGAAAACCCTGGAAGCGGTTTCCGGCCCCTAGCCGGAGGCCCCTTCCCGAGCGCATCACTCTGTATCTTTCCGGCCCCGCAAAGAAAACCACCGCTTCTTTGCGGGGTTTTTGGTTCCGGTTCTGTTTGCGGCATAAAGTCGGCGGCGGTTTCCCGCGGTGTTTACTCTTTTTCGAAAAACCACCCCCGCCCCTCCTGTAAAGAGGGGAGATAGAATTTAGTTGGATAGTTACGATAAACTTTTCATGGTCGTGCCGCAAGGAGCGGAAAAATGGACCGGACCGAGCGTCTGTATGAGATCGATCGTCTTCTCAATGAGTTGAAAGTTGTGCCGCTGTGCCGTTTCCTGGAGGAACTGGAGGTTTCACGCTCGACCCTGAAGCGGGATTTCGAATACCTGCGTGACCGTCTCAACGCGCCGCTGGTCTGGGACCGTCGCCGAGGCGGCTACCGCTATGAAAAACCGGCGGCGGGCATGCCCCAGTATGCCCTGCCGGGTCTCTGGTTCAACGAGTCGGAACTTTACGCCCTGCTCAGCATGGACGCCCTGTTGACCGATCTCCAGCCCGGCCTGCTCGATTACCGTCTGGCCCCGTTGCGGAAGAGAATCCGCACTCTTTTAGGCAGCGGCGGTCACGCTGCCGAGGAGGTGGGGAAAAGAATCAAGATCGCGCAGCTCGCGGCCCGGCCGGTGCCCGGCAACCATTTCAAGACCATCATGGGCGCCCTGCTTGATCGTTTGAGGCTGAAGATTCACCACTACAGGCGCGGTCCCGGGAGCGGGATGGCCCGGGTTGTCTCGCCCCAGAGGCTGGTTTACTACCGGGACAACTGGTACCTCGATGCCTGGTGTCACCTGCGCCGGGACCTCCGCTGTTTCGCGGTCGACGCCATCGGCCGGGTCGAAGTCACGGCGGAAAAGGCCTGCGAGATCGACGAAAAACGGCTCGATCGGGAGTTCACCTCTACCTACGGCATCTTTGCCGGCTACCGGAAAACCGATGTCCGGTTGCGTTTTTCCCCCGAGTGCGCCCGCTGGGTGGCCCGGGAAGAGTGGCATCCCGACCAGCGGGGCGCACTTGACGACCAGGGCTACTACCTGCTTTCCCTGCCGTACTCCCACGATACGGAGTTGCTGATGGACATCATGCGCTATGGTCCCGAGGTGGAAATCCTGCAGCCCCAGGAACTGCGAGGGAAAATAAGAACGCTTCTTGAAAAGAGCCTGGAACTCTATCGGGTCGATGACGGCGGGAAAACGGTGCCGGAAAAAAGTTGAAAACACCGGTTTTCCGTCTTTTCCAGACTTTTTGTAACTATTCAGCCAAATCCGGGGTCGGGCGCGGCTTTTCTTCGCTAAGCGTTAAGATTTCTGTTTTTCCAGCGCTCACTTCGCCCGCATTGCAAAACTCGCTTACGCTCAGACAGTTGCAATGCTTCTGGGCTCCCGCTCGCTGGGAAAAACAACGAAATCTTTCCGAAACCGCTCAGAAAAGCCACCCCCGCCCCCTCCTGAAAGAGGGGAGATAGAATTTAGCTGAATAGTTACGACTTTTTTTCTCCTCGACAAAAAAATTACCTGCCTGGCTCACCTGGTGAGCCACCGCCCCGGTTATAATGCTCCTCCGCTGCAATCATCAGATCCCGCAAAGGGAAAAAGGAGGAATCATCATGACTGCGACGACAATCATCAGGCAACGCCTGGAAAAGGTAAATCTCGGTCCGGCCCAGCACTACCAGAACCTGACCATGTTTCCGCTGCTCGATCCGGAACCCCGGGATGCCGGTTTTCTGCTGTTGAACGAGGCCCTGGAGTCGGGCCGGGCCCGGGTCACCGAGGTCTCCGAGGGCGGCAGCGTGCCGGAATTGAAGTTTGTCAACGACGCCGACCTGCCGGTACTGCTGCTCGACGGCGAAGAACTGGTCGGGGCCAAGCAGAACCGGATCGTCAACCTGACCATCCTGGTGCCGGCCGCGACCACCATCGTTATCCCGGTTTCCTGCGTCGAGCAGGGGCGCTGGCGCTCCCAGTCGGACGCCTTTGCCGCCGCCGGCAGAACCCACTACGCGGCCGGCCGCGCCCGCAAAGCCTGTCGGGTGAGCGAATCCCTGGCCCGTGCCGGTTCCCGGCGCGGCGATCAGAGTGAAATCTGGGAGGATATCGAAGCCAAGAGCTCCCGCATGAAGGCCAGTTCGCCGACCACCGCGGCGGCCGCCATCTACGAAGCCCATCGGCATCGTCTCGAGGACTACCAGCAGGCATTCACGGCCGTTGACAACCAGACCGGGGCTCTTTTCGCGATCAACGGCCGGGCGGTAGGTCTTGATCTTTTCGACAGTCTCAAGCCTTTGCGGGGCCTGTTTCCCGGGATCGTGCAGAGTTACGCCTTGGACGCCATCGATAATTTTGACCGTGAGGCGGCCAAACCGGCCCCCATCAAGGTCGCACAAGCCCTGCTGCAGGCGTGTGCCGCAGCCGAGGTAAGCTCCTTTCCGGCCGTCGGGAAGGGCTGTGACCTCCGCCTTCGGGGGGCAGGCATCACCGGCGGCGCCCTGGCCGTGGAGGAGAGAGTCATCCACCTCTGTGCTTTCCGGCCGCCGGCCGCCACCTCCGATCACCCGCGTTCTGGTGCCCGCCTGGTCCGGGCCTCGAGGCGCCGGCGACAGTGGAGTGACGATGACGTGATCGAGTGACAGCTGTAATTTCTTCCGCCGCCACCGTTGCCGGTGGCGGCGGAAATCATCTTAAGGCCCCGGTTCCCGTC
>WFRT01000227.1 GCA_015486445.1 Pseudomonadota bacterium
GATCAAGGCATGGGGATAGCGGGTGCCGTCGGCGGCCGGCCGCCGGGCCCAGGCCATATCCTTGAGCTTCAACCGGGCCTGCGCCTTGCCCAGGTCAACGACAACGCTCTTTTTCCGGTCCTCAACCCGCAACACCAGGCCCTGGAGATATTCTCCCTCCCGCAAGGCGGCCGGGGCCCGGTCGGCGACATACTTCTTCCCCTCCTCGAGGTTGTCGAAATGACGCAGCGGTCCCCTGAACCCCCGGCGCCGGGCCAGGGCACGCAGGCCCCGGTCGATGGCCCGGCGGGCAGCCTCCTGCCAGACCACGTTGACCCCGGTAAAGACCTGAAGTCCTTCCTTGTAGAGTTGGTCATAGCCGTACTTGGTTTCGAGATAGCGGCGCACATGCTCGGTGTAATACGGGGTCCGGGCCGAGGGATCGGCCGCTGAAACCAGCTTTATCTCGGCCCGCAGGGCCTGTTCGTACTGCTCCCTGGTAATGAACTTCTGCTCCAGCATCTGGCCCAGAACATAGCGCCGCCGCCGGGCCGAGGCCTGGGGATGATCGATCGGGTCGAGCCGGCTCGGGGCCTTGGGCATGCCGGCGATGGTCACCATTTCGACCAAGTCGAGATCCCGGGCCTTCTTGCCGAAATAACGCTGGGCCGCCATCTCGACCCCGTACATGCCATGCCCCAGGTAAATCTGGTTCAGATAAATGAAAAGAATCTCGTCCTTGGTCAGATATTTTTCAATCCGCCAGGCAAGAATAGCCTCCTTGATCTTGCGCTTGAACTTGCGCTCCGGAGTCAGGAGCAGCGATTTAGTCACCTGCTGGGTAATCGTGCTGCCCCCCTGGACGATGTGGCCGGCCACTATATTCTTGATCATGGCCCGGGTAATGCCCAGAAAATCGAGCCCCTTGTGCTGGTAGAAACGGCTGTCCTCACTGGCGATAAAGGCCTTTTTCAAAAGATCGGGAATCTCTTCAACCGGAATAACCTTGCGTTTTTCGATGCCGAAGCGGCCGATCAGTTTGCCGTCCTCGGAAAAAACCTCGGTCATCGTGTAGGGATGGTAATCCTTGAGCGAGGTAATCCGCGGCAGATCCCGGGAGTAGTAGTAAAAAACCCCGGCCACCGTCCCGACCCCGGCCAGCAGAGCCAGGATGCAGACCAGCAATACAAATTTAACGAGCTTTAGCAGCATACTTTTCAGTCTCTATACTCTTCTTCAAGACCCAGTAAAGGTTCGCCGGTTCGCCATTCACACAGCAGGTTGGCAAGGCGCACCAACTGCCCCGGGGCCAGCTGGTCGGGACGTATCCGGGGAGAGAAGCCGGCCGTTTCGAGCCGGGCCGCCAGCTCCTCCCGCGGCAGGTCGGTCACAATCCCTTTCAGGGGGTTGATAATCTGCTTGCGCCGCTGGCTGAACAGGGCCAGGAGCACTCTTTCCAGCAGGTCAGGGTCGGCCACCGGGTAACGGGGCTCGGCCAGAAACTCGAAGCGGACCACCCGGGACCAGACCCTGGGGGGCGGGGAAAAAGCGGCCGGGTTGACCTTGAAACCGGTTTTGAGATCACAAAACAGCCCGACCCCCACGGTCAGGCGGCCGTAGTCACGGCTGCCGGGTGCCGCCATCAGGCGGACCGCCACCTCTTCCTGCATCATCAGGATAGCCCGGGAAAAGAGATGACGCTCCCGAATCAGGCGAAAGATAATCGGGGTCGTGATCTGGTAGGGGATGTTGGCAATCACGGCCGCCGGGCCCCGGCCGGCCAGGGCCTGGGCCAGGTCGAGTTTGAGAAAATCACCTTCCTTAAGGCTCAGGCTCCCATCCGCCAGCTCCGGGCGGAAACGCTTTTGCAAAGGGTCGATCAGGTCGCGGTCGGCCTCGACCGCGGTCACCCGGGCTCCGGCCGCCAGCAGGGCCCGGGTCAAAACCCCTTCGCCGGGCCCGATTTCAAGCACCTGGACCCCGGCCAGCGGAGCCGCCAGTTCGGTAATCCGGCTGATTACCCCGCCATCCCGCAGAAAGTGCTGGCCCAGGCGTTTTTTCGCCCGGCGGGCCGGGATCTTGAAAGAGGGGCCCGGTTTCACAACGGCAGCCGGGAACCGGGGTTGAGCGTCAGGTCGTCAATCCGGCCGGCGGCCAGCAGCCACTCCCCGACCAGGGCGATCATGGCCGCGTTGTCGGTACAGAATCGGGGGGGAACAAAAAAGCAGTCGACAGCCCGGTTTTCGGCCTCGTCCCGCAGGCGCTGGCGGAGATAGCCATTGCAGGAAACCCCGCCCGCCAGGGCGACCCGGCCGGCCCCGCAGCGTGCGGCCGCGGCCAGCGTCTTGGTCACCAGAACTTCGCAGACCGCCTCCTGAAAGGAGGCCGCCAGGTCACTGATGAAACCATTGTCCCGCTCCTGTTCAACGCCCGTCCGACTGCGCTCCAGGACGCTCCGGACCGCGGTTTTGAGGCCGCTGAAACTGAAATCGAATTTGTCCCGGTCAAGCCAGGCCCGGGGCAGTTTGAAGGCCCCGGGATCACCTTCCGCCGCCCGTTTCTCGATAGCCGGACCGCCGGGAAACCCCAAGGCAAGCATCCTGGCCACCTTGTCGAAAGCCTCTCCGGCGGCATCATCGATGGTGCGCCCTAAAAGTTCGTAGTCATGCCAGCCGCGCACCAGGTAGAGACTGGAATGGCCCCCGGAAACCACCAGGCCGACAAAGGGAAATTTAAGTTCAGGGTTGGTCAGCCGCGGCGACATGAGGTGGCCTTCGACGTGATTGACTCCGACCAGCGGCAGGCCGCGGGCAAACGCCAGCGACTTGGCATAGGCCACACCAACCAGGAGCGAACCGACCAGCCCCGGGCCCCGGGTCACGCAGACCGCCTCGATCATATCGATCCCGGTGCCGGCTGCGGCGAGGGCCGCTTCGACCACCGGACGGATATTCTCGCAGTGCCGTCGTGAAGCCAGCTCGGGCACCACGCCGCCGTAAAGGCCATGGATTTCGACCTGGCTGGAAACCACGCTGGAGAGAACTTTCCCGGCCCGCAAAACCGCCGCGCAGGTGTCATCGCAGGAGCTTTCAATGGCTAAAATCGTCATTTTCGACCTTGTAACCCATTTGCCGGCCGCAAACAAGCCCGTTTTTGCCGGCTTGCGTCCCGCCGAAGC
>WFRT01000228.1 GCA_015486445.1 Pseudomonadota bacterium
CCCAGGGTTTACCGGGATCTCAACATCGTCGCCGGCCGGGCCGCCCAGGCCCTCTACCTGGCGGCTGAAAGCCTGGGGTTCGGGGCCTGCGGAGTCGGGGCCTTTTACGACCGGGAACTGGCCCGGGCCTTTGACCTCGGCCCGGGAAGGGAGCCGCTTTACCTGGTGGCTGTCGGTCCCCTGGCCGGGCCGCGCCGGTAACTCGATAAAAGAGGTTGCAATAAGTTGTGCCATCCTGTATAACTGAACTTGCTTGGTTTTGTTAATGCTGGTTCACGGTCAAGGAGGGTATGATGAATAAGGGAATGATGAATAAGAGTGTGACAGGTTTTTCCGCCGCGGTTTTTTTTGCGGCTGTCTTGCTGCTTTTTTTCCTGGCTCCGGGCTCCGTGTCCGCCGCCACCGATGCCCCCGGCGGGCAAAAAGAGACCCCGCTGGAACGTTACTGCACCAAGTGCCACGGGCTCGATCGCATCTATGAAAAGAAGGACCCGGCGGCCAAGTGGTGGTTGACGATCCGGAGGATGTCGACCTTTGACGGTTTCGATTTGGACGCGGCCGAGCAAAAAGAGGTCTATGATTATCTCCGCGAAAATCTCGCGATCGACGGTCCCGGCGGTCGCGCCGACCAGCTTGAGAAAGAGATGAAAAAGAAATAACCGGCGGTTCCGGCCGGCAGCCGGCCGCTAACATTTTTAACGCGGTTGTTGTTGCCAACGACTGACAATAAACCCCAGGAATCTCAGGAGGAAAAAATGGATAAGTATGTATGTGACATCTGTGCCTATGAATATGACCCCGAAGTCGGCGACCCCGATGCCGGCATCGCGCCCGGCACCGCTTTCGAGGACCTGCCGGAAGACTGGGTCTGCCCGATGTGTGGAGCCGACAAGGACAGTTTCAGCAAGCTCGATTAAACAACTGAGTTCAGACCGTGATGATGCCGGCCGGAAACGGCCGCCGGCAAATTGTCGGCCGCCCGGCGGCCGGTGGGTGAGGAGAAAAAAATGGCGAATATAATGATTGTCTATGATTCACTGCGCGGCAACACCCAGCGGGTGGTAAACGCCCTGGAAGAGCTGCTGGCGGCGGGCGGGCACACGGTCAAGGCGGTCAAGCCGAAAGCGGTTGACACCGCCGAGGTCGAGGCGGCCGACTGCCTGCTGATCGGCGGGCCGACTTATCACAAGAGCTTGATCAAGACCCTGGAGCCGGTTCTTTTTCAACTTGAAAAGGTTGATCTGAAGGGCAAGAAGGGGGCCGCCTTCGCATCTTTCGGCTGGAGCGGCGAATCCCTGGGGATCATCGAGGATACGATGAAGAATCTCTACGAGATGGACCTCGTGGCGCCGGGTATCAAGGTCAAGCAGACCCCGGTCGCGGCCAAGGCCAAAAAAGCGGTTGAGCCCTTTGCCGCCAAGATCCTCGAGGCCTTGTAGGCTTGCCGACGACGCCCCCGGAGACGGGGCTTTCGTTTCCGCCCGGACAAAACCTGACGGATAATTCAGCAGGAGCGGCCGCGTGAAGATTTTCACCCATAACCTTGAAACCCGTCAGCGCCAGGAACTGGTCGACATCACCGGGGCCGTGGCCTCCGACCTGTCCCGGACCGGGATCAGCGAAGGCCTCTGCGTGGTCTTTGCCTGCCATACAACCGCAGCCGTGACCATCAACGAAAACGCCGACCCCTCGGTACCCGTTGACATTGTCGGCAAACTGCGCCAGCTGGTTCCGGCAAATGACGGCTACCGTCATCTCGAGGGCAATTCCGACGCCCATATCCTGAGCACCCTCATCGGCCCCTCGCTGGTGATCCCGGTGGCCCAGGGCCGGTTGACGCTGGGAACCTGGCAGGGTATCTTCTTCGTCGAACTCGACGGCCCCCGCCGCCGGACTTACAAGGTCAAGCTGCTGGCCGGCTGAGATCCAACAAAAAAGCTTGTTTTTTAAGGCCGAACCACTGTATTTAACTGGTTCGGTCTTTTTTTTCGGCGGGGAAAAGGAAAAGGTGGAGACAATGGTCGAAGAGATCAAGGGGAGAGAGCTTCCCCGGTTGCTGCTGGTTGGCGCCGGCGGTCAGTTGGGATGCGACTGTCGTCGGGTTTTTGCGCCTTTTTTCGAGGTCATCGGTCCCGGTTCCCGGGAGCTTGATTTGAGCCGGCCGGAAACCGTTGAGAGAACAGTCGTCGATTTGCAACCCGAGGTGATTGTCAACGCCGCCGCCCACACCCGGGTTGACGACTGCGAGGCGGAAGCCGAAAAGGCCTTGCTCATCAATGCCGAGGGCCCGGCCCGGCTGGCCGCCGGCGCGCGCCGGTGCGGCAGCCGCCTGGTCCAGGTTTCCACCGACTACGTCTTCGCCGGCGACCGCCGGCTGCCGGGGGGCTACACCGAGGCCGACCCGGTGGGGCCGGTATCGGTGTACGGACGCAGCAAACTGGCCGGAGAGGAGGCCGCGGCCCGGGCCGGCTGCCGACTGACCATTGTCCGGACCGCCTGGCTCTACGGCGCCGACGGGCGCAACTTCTTAAAAACCATGCTGTGCCTGGCCCTGGCCGATCCCG
>WFRT01000229.1 GCA_015486445.1 Pseudomonadota bacterium
GCAAAGCTCCTGGCCGGTGAAACCGGCCGCCGGGACTGGCGGCTGCTGGTTGCGATCGACCACCGTTTGCGTTCTCTGCTGGGCCAGGAATTTTCACCGGCCCCGGCCCGTGGTGGCTGCGGTAAAGCCTTTGCCCGGCGGCTGGCCGACAAACTGCCCCCGGCCGCGGCCCGGGAGTTGGTTTCATTGTATGCCGAGATCGACCGGCTGGTCGGACATGAAAGCGATTCGGAGGCGGCAATCTCGGCAGTCACCATACGGGTTAAAAAATGGCTTGACGATTTCCCTGGCGGCCAGGGAGGCAGTGATGGGGTTTGAGCATCCCGCGGTTTTTCTGCTGGCCCTCGCCGGGTGGTTCCTGCTCCGGGTTCACCGGCGCCCGGAAACCGTTTTCGCGCCGGCCGCCCTGTTTGCCGAAAACCTGCGTCCCGACCCCGTCAAGACCCGGCTTCCCCGCTTTCTCGGCTACCTGCTGCTGGGCCTCGTACTGCTGGCCGCGGCCGGTTTTCACTACTCGGAAACCGTTGTCCACCACACCCGGGAAAGTCGCTGGCTGATGCTGGTGCAGGATCTTTCCGGCTCGATGCGCCGGCCCTCGGGAAGCCCCGGCAAGACCCTGGGCGACGTCGCCCTGAACGGGCTTGAAACCTTCGTCAAACGGCGGCCGCCCGAAGACATGATCGGACTTGTCGCCTTTTCCAGCTACGCCCGGCTGCTCGCGCCGCTGACTTTCGATCGCAAGATCATCATGGACAAGCTCAAGCTGCTCGAGCGCAATTCCACCAGTCCCGAGATCCGCCGGCTCTCGGTCGGCGGCGCCACCAATGTTTCCTACGCGGTCTGGGTGGCCATGTGCTCCTTTTTCATGACCCTGCCCCGGGATCAACGGCCCGGTTTTACGGAACTGCGCGACCTGCGCTTCCGGCTTTCCGGCAAAAACGCCATGCGGGTTGCGGTGCCGGCGCCGTTCCGGGCCCTGGCCGACAAGGCGGGACTGGCGATAATCCTCTTTACCGACGGCCGCATCAAGGCTTCCCCCTCGAGCCGGGACCGGGAGCGCGGCCTGCCCGACTTCGTCGCCCTGGTAAATTTTCTCCGGCGGCTCAAGATCAGGTTCTACCTGATCGCGGTCGACGGCCGGGTGGAAACGAAAGTCGCCGCGATGATGAAAAACATGCCGGGCGGACTGTTCCTGATGCCGGGCAGCCTGAACCGGGAAAAGATGCTGGAAATCTATAATTCGATCAACGCCCTGGAACAGAACCGGATGCTCTCCAGCAGCGAAACCGTTCCCCGGCAGACCCGGCCGCTCCTGGCCGGCCTGGGGTTTGCGGTTTTCCTGCTCCTGGCCGGCCTCAAGCTGACCCCGGCTTTCGCGAGATGGTAAAGGCAAGGATGATATGGTAAAGCTCAAATCCCGCCTCAGTTTCTACCTGGCCGGAACCCTGCTTTTTCTGGCGGCCGGGATTCTCCTTATAAGCTGGTCGGAGCACCGCCGCCTGGCTGACTACCAGGCCCTGGCAAAATGGAAGCGTCTGCGCCTGGTGGACCAGGAGGGGGATCCCGAAAAAGCCCTGACCCTTGCCCGGCAGCTCGATCCCGGCAACCCCCGGGTGGGAATCAGGATCATGCGCCGGCGCTGGCAGCTGGCCCTCGCTCTTTACCGACAACAGAGCTCGTCGGAAAAACCGGGCCAGGGGGAAAATCCGGCCGCCGGAACCGGGTCCGCCCCGGCCCGCGACAAGCGCCTCGAGCAACAGCTTTTCGCCCTGGAAAAAACCGGCCAGCGGCTGCGCCGGGCCCGCCCGGCGCCGGGCCCGGAAAACGCCTGGCGCATCGAGAACCTGCTCGGGGCCGGCTATCTCATGCGGGCCCTGCTGGTACTCGATCGGGGAGGGGAGACCAGGGCCTGCCAGGCCCTTCTCCACCAGGCCATAGCCTGCTTCAAGAAAGCGATCAGCCTGGTTGACCGGCTGCCGGAGAAAAACGGTTTCGGCAACATTCCCCGCTGGAATCTGGAGTTGCTGATCACTTCCGACCGGCTGGCCCAGGCGGCCCTGGCCGACTCGAGCCCGGAAAGCCGCTACGACCTGCGCCGCAACCTGACCATTCTGCTGCCGGGCTCCTCCGGTTATCTCTCGGGCGAGCCGCCCGACAACCGGGTTCTGAAATGATCGAATTCACGCATCCCGACCGTCTGTTTCTGCTGCTCGCCGTCCTGGTCTATCTGCTGGCGGCAATCCGGCGGAAACTTCTCCTGGAGCGTAAAAAAACAAAGACTTTTCCCGGCGGCGGTGAGCGCAAAAAAGGGTTTGCTCTTTTCCTCGAACCGGTGCTGTTCGGGGGCGGCGGGTTGCTCCTGGTTCTCGCCCTGGCCGGCCCGGTCCACTACCGTAAACAAAAGGTTTTCAAGCGCCAAGGGATCGCGATCGCGGTCTGCATCGACGTCTCGAAATCGATGCTGGCCGAGGATGTCGCGGCCCCGTTCGCCAACCGCATCGACCAGGCCCGGAATTTCACCCTCGACCTGCTCGGACGGCTGGATGGCGAAACCGTGGGGGTGGGGGTCTTTGCCGCCGAGGGCTTTGCCCTGGTGCCCCTGACCCGGGACTACGGCTACTGCCGCTACCTGGTTGAGAACCTCGACGAGATGGCGGTCTCCGCCCCGGGCAGCAGCCTTGCCGCCGGACTCGAGGTCGGGCGGCAGCTGCTGCAGGCGGGAAAGACCCGGCCAGCAGAAAACGCCGGGGTTGTCATCCTGCTCTCCGACGGTGAGGATCTCGGCGCCGAACCGGGCCGGGCCGTGGCCCTGGCGGCCCGCATCCGGCAACAGAACGGCCTGGTCTACACCCTGGGAATCGGTCGCCCCCGGCCCAGCCTGATTCCGATCCGCACCCCGGACCGAAGAGAAGTAATCGACTACTACCGCGATCCGGAAAACAATTTTCTGACCACGGCCCGCCAGGACGCTCTTTTGCAGAAGATCGCCGCCGCCGGGGGAGGAACCTACGCCTTGATGGGCAGCAAACCTGAGGCAAAAGCCCTTCTGCACCACGTCCTCGACCGGGCCTCGGCCTCGGGCCGGGCCCTGGTGGTCGAAAAGCGCCGGGTCGACATCTCATCCTGGATCCTGGCCCTGGCCTTTATTCTCCTGGCCACGGCCATGAGAGGGGAAAATAGCACTTGACCTGCCCGGTTTCTTGTGCCATTTTAGTGAAAATGAAACAATGTTTCAATATTTTCACAAACTAGAGATATGGTGGTAATTACAAGTTATTTTTTACGTAAATAAGGAATAATAAACGACAATAAGTCAGAATATTTAGAAACTGTTTTTGCAGGTTAAAAACCTGATCGATTGCATTCTTAGGTAGCAAGGGTAAATCAACGCATGCAGGAGGAAAAAGTTATGGCTGAAAAAATTTTTCGCGTCAACATGGGCGATTTGAGTGTCAAGATCGAAGATGTGCCGGCCGCATGGCAGGGCCTCGGGGGCCGTGCCCTGACTTCGACAATCGTCGCGGCCGAAGTCAAGCCGACCTGTCACCCGCTGGGCAAGTACAACAAGCTGGTCTTCGCCCCGGGCCTGCTTTCCGGCACCCGGGCGGCCAATTCGGGCCGTTTGTCGGCCGGGGCCAAGAGCCCCCTGACCGGAACCATCAAGGAGTGCAACGCCGGCGGCACCGCGGCCCAGCTTTTCGCCCGCATGGGAATCAAGGCCCTGATCCTCGAAGGGATCCCGGAAGGGGAGGGCTTCTACAGCCTGAAAGTCACCACTGACGGAGTCGAGATCAAGAACGAAAGCGAGCTTGTCGGGTCCGGCAACTTCGCCGTTATCGAAGCCCTGGAAAAATCCGGCGGCAAGGATTACGGCCTGATGACCATCGGCCAGACCGGGGAACGCTGCCAGCTTTCCGCCAACATATCGGTCAAGGATCCCGACGGCAAGCTGCGCAGCCTCGGCCGGGGCGGCCTGGGCGCGGTCATGGGCTCGAAAAAGGTCAAGTATATTGTTATCGATGCCGCCGGAGCCCCGAAGAGCGTGGCCCTGGCCGATGAAGATAAGTTCAAGGCGGCGGCCCGGACCTTTGCCAAGGCGCTGCTCGACCACCCGGTCTGCGGCGAGGGCCTCGGGGCCTACGGCACCAACGTTCTGGTCAACATCGTCAACGAGGTCGGGGGCTTGCCGACCCACAATTTCCGCAGCGGCCAGTACGATCAGCACGAAATGATCTCCGGCGAAAAGATGGCCGAAATGATCAAGGCCCGCGGCGGCAAACCCAAGCACGGCTGCCACGCCGGCTGTGTCATGCAGTGTTCGCAGGTTTTTGTCGATGAAAACGGCAACTATGTCACCTCGGGCTTTGAATACGAAACCATCTGGGCAATGGGAGCCCATTGCTGCATCGATGATCTCGACCTGCTGGCCCGGGCCGACAACATCATGGACGACATCGGGGTCGATTCGATCGAGATGTCGGTAACCATGGGGGTGGCGATGGAAGCCGGGATCATCGATTTCGGCGACGGTCCCGGCCTGCTGCGGCTCCTCGACGAAGTCAAACAGGGTACTCCGCTGGGGCGCATCCTGGGCTCGGGGGCGGCGGTTACCGGCAAGGTCTACGGCCTGACCCGGGTGCCGGTGGTCAAGGACCAGGCGATCCCGGCCTACGACCCCCGCGCGGTCAAGGGCATCGGCATCACCTACTGCACGACCACCATGGGCGCCGACCACACCGCCGGCTACACGATCGCCACCAACATCTTGAAATGCGGCGGCTTCGTCGATCCCCTGAAAAAGGATGGCCAGGTCGAACTCTCCCGCAACCTCCAGATTGCCACGGCCGCGATCGACAGCACCGGGCTCTGCATCTTCGTCGCCTTTGCCGTGCTCGACAACGAGGCCGCCCTGCCGGCCGTGGTCGACATGCTCAACGCCCGCTTCGGCATCAGCCTGACGGTCGACGATGTCACCGCCCTGGGACAGCAGGTTCTGAAAACCGAGCACGCCTTCAACCAGGCCGCCGGTTTCACCAGCGCCCACGACCGGCTGCCCGAATTTTTCGAAGAGCCGGTTCCGCCGCACAATGCGACCTGGGACTACAGCGACGCCGAGATCGATGAATTCTGGAACTTCTAAATTCTGATGTAAACTATTCAGCTAAATTCTATCTCCCCTCTTTCAGGAGGGGGCGGGGGTGGTTTTTCGGAGCGGTTTCGGAAAGATTTCGTCGTTTTTCCCAGCGAGCGGGAGCCCATAAGCATTGCAACTGTTTGAGCGTAAGCGAGTTTTGCAATGCGGGCGAAGCGAGCGCGAGGAAAAACAGAAATCTTAACGCTTAGCGAAGAAAAGCCGCGCCCGACCCCGGATTTGGCTGAATAGTTACATTCTGATTTGACATTGTCGGCCGGCTCCGTTAAACAGGGACCGGTTCTCAAGACAACTCCAGGAAAGACAAGAAGGTGCGGAAAGCGGCGCTGCCCGCGTTCCGTGCCTTCTTTTTATTTTTTCCGGGCCGCCCGTCCCCCGCTTTCGGCCTGCGGTCCAGCCGATTCCGCCATGCGTCTGTTTGTCGCCATCGAACTTCCCGAAACGATCAGAAACAAACTCGAAAGGATCAGCTGCGGCCTGCCCCGGGCCCGGTGGGTACCGCCGGAACAGCGCCACCTGACCATGACCTTCATCGGTGAGATCGACCGGGCCGAACTTGATGATATCATCGCCGGGCTCGAGATGGTCCGGTTTGCAGCCTTTCCCCTGCAACTCAAGGGAGCCGGCTGTTTTCCCCCGCGCCGGGATCCCCGGGTTCTCTGGGTCGGAGTGGAAAAATCGGAATCCCTGTGCCGGCCCAAAAAAAGGATCGACCGGGTCCTGGGTGAAGTCGGCATCAAGCCCGATTCCCGCAAATTCTTTCCCCATGTCACCCTGGCCCGGGTCGCAAAAACCCCGCTCGGCCGCACCGCCCGTTTCCTGGCCGAACAATCCGGTTTGCTACTGCCCCCTTTTCCGGTCGATTCCTTTCAGCTTTTTTCCAGCCGCCTCACACCGGGCGGCGCCATCCATCAAATCGAAGCCGAGTTTCCCGCCAGCGGGTAGGGGAGACTCCGCCGCTTTTTCCAGCCGCCACGGAGCAGCCAGATGTCTGACCTGAACCCGGAACATGTCCGGGAGTTGACCTCGTTTATCAGCCGCAGCCCTTTCCCGGGCCATCTCGGCATGGAACTGGTGTCATTCGCCGCCGGCCGGGCCACGGTTCGCCTTAAAGTGCGCGACTTTCACTTTCAGCCCTACGGCATTGTCCATGGCGGGGTTCTCTCCAGCCTCATCGACACCGCTACCTTCTGGGCGGTTTACACCGGCATCCCGGAAGCCGACGGCCTTGTCAGCCTCGACCTCAAGCTCAACTACCTGGAAGCGGTGCGGGGCGGGGCCCTGCTCGCGGAAGGCCGGGCCATTCGCCAGGGGAAGGGCATCTGCTACGCCGAAGCCCGGGTTTACGATGAAAAGGAATGTTTGATCGTGCACGGAACTTCGACTCTCAAGGTGATGCCAGGCTGGGGGCTGAAAACCAGCACGCCTAAATTTGTAACCTCGCCCTGACCGCCAGCATCCTTATTTTTCCCGGCCACGCAACTTGAACTTGAAAAAAACGGCAAACTGTGCAACAAGCCGCTCCGGGCGGCCGGGCCAGTTTGCCGGCAGGTAAACCTTCAGGCTTTTTTCGGTTTCAATACTGCCGGACCGCTTTAGAACATCTTCCATTGCTCCCGAGGAGACAGACATTATGGCAAGGCATCTGCGCAAATCCTTTCCGATATTGATGGCCGCCCTGGTCTTGTTGGCGGTTCTGGCGGTAGCGGTTCATGCCGCCAGGGGTGAAGGACACGAAGTTCTCACCACTTTTCCGCCCGCTCTCAACGGTTATCACGACAGCCAGATGCACAACCTCCTCGCCATTCTCAAGCACCGCATCCAGCAGGCACCTTTCAACCTGGTCGCGAGCCTGATCTTTTTCTGCGCTATCTTCCATACCTTTCTGGCCGGCAAGTTCACCGCCCAGGCCCAGCGCTGGGAGCATCAGCATCATGATCGGATTCTGCAAGGCGAAGTGGGCAAGAACTCGGTTCACATGGGGGCCGGGCTCTTTCATTTTCTGGGGGAAGTGGAAACCGTCTTCGGCATCTGGGCCGTCGTTCTCGGCGGGGCCATCTGCTATTTCTACAACTGGAACACCTTGGTCGACTACATCAACCACAAGGTCAATTTTTCCGAGGCGACCTTCGTGGTCACCATCATGATCCTGGCTTCGACCCGGCCGATCCTCTATTTATCCGAAAAATGCATGCGGGTGGTCGCCAATCTGCTGGGCGGTTCGCTGAAAGCCTGGTGGTTTACGATGCTGACCATCGGGCCGCTGCTCAGCTCCTTCATCACCGAACCGGCGGCGATGACAATCACCGCCCTGTTGCTGGCCTACAAGTTTTACGACCTGGGTCCCAGCACAGGGTTCAAATACGCCACGCTGGGGCTTTTGTTCGTCAACGTCTCGATCGGCGGAACGCTGACCCATTTCGCCGCCCCGCCGGTGCTCATGGTAGCCGAGGCCTGGAGTTGGGACACGCCCTACATGCTGACCCATTTCGGCTGGGTCGCCATGATCAGCATCCTGATTTCCAACACCATCTATTTCATGCTTTTCCGCAAGGAGTTCTCACGCCTGCGGGAGCAGTTCCAGAAAAAGAAAATCAAGGAAGAACTCCAGCACCGGTTTCTGCGCCACTCCAGCATCGATGAAGAGATCGACCGGATTCTGCTCGACACCAACTACGACGACGACGTGGTTATGCCGGTACGCCAGCAGATCGAAAAAAAGATCAACCAGATCAAGCACCGCCTGGCCCGCCTCCTCATCGAAAGACACATGGACAAGCTGGTGGAGATGGAATTCGATCCCCGGCTCGTCAAGGAAGCTTTTGACGAGAGATTCGACGAGGTCAAGATCCTGCGCATCCGCAAGGCCTATCCCCGCCTTCTGCCCGAAGAAATGCGGCCGGAATACCATGACCCGCAGTGGGACAAGCGGGACGATTCGGTTCCGGTCTGGGTTGTTCTTTTTCATGTCGCCTTCATGCTCTGGACGATCATCAATGCCCACCATCCCCCGATGTTCATTGCCGGGCTGCTGTTCTTCCTGGGGTTTGCCAAGGTGACCTCTCCCTACCAGAACACCATCGATCTGAAACCGCCGCTGCTGGTCGGGTTCTTTCTGGCCGGCCTGGTCATTCACGGTGGTCTCCAGGGCTGGTGGATAGCCCCGGTGCTGGGAGCCCTCAACCGGGCCTCCCTGATGCTGGCCGCCACGGTCCTGACCGCTTTCAACGACAACGCCGCGATTACCTTCCTCTCCACCCTGGTGCCCCATTTCAGTGAAACCTTGAAACACGCGGTGGTGGCCGGGGCGGTAACCGGCGGCGGCCTGACGGTTATCGCCAACGCTCCCAATCCGGCCGGCCAGTCCCTGTTGAAAAAATATTTCGCCAAAGGGATTTCGCCTTTAGGCCTTTTCAAGGCCGCCCTGCTGCCAACCATTATCGTTTTCATGATGTTTTACATTTTTCTTTAGACCTGGAAAGTTACACCGAATCTTCCCGGCAACCAAAAATCACTTTTGCCGAACCGCTCCCGCTCCCGATGATATTTGACGGGGGCCGGGTTTGTTTGCTATAAAGCGGGCCATGCCGCCGCTGTTACACGATATCGTTGTCTACACGGTTCCCATTCTTTTCGGGTTGACCGTTCACGAATTCGCCCATGGCCTGGCCGCGGACCGTCTCGGCGACGACACCCCCAGGAAAATGGGCCGCCTGACACTCAATCCCCTGGCCCATCTCGATATTTTCGGCACCCTGGTTTTTTTTGTCACCCGGGCCTTTGGCTGGGCCAAGCCGATCTCGATCAACCCCGACAAGCTTGCGTTTCCCCGCCGCGACATGATGCGGATTGCCATGGCCGGCCCCTTGGCCAACTTCGCCCTGGCCCTGCTCTGCACCCTGGTTTTCCACCTCACCGGCGGGCTGGCGGTCTACCACGCCTCCGGCAACGTCACCGGGCTCCTGATAGCGGCCCCGGCCCGGGAGATGCTGGCCGCCGGCGTCGAGGTCAACATCGCCCTTGGAATGATCAACCTGATCCCGGTTCCGCCGCTTGACGGGGGTCGAATCCTGGCCGGCCTGCTCCCGGAAAAGCCGGCCTCCTACCTGGAAAAGATCGATTCCTACGGGGCCATCATCCTGGTTATCCTGGTGCTCAGCAATTCACTCAACCTGTTTTTCTTCCCGCTGCTCTCAAGCATGACCGGCTTTCTCCTGTCCGGCCAACCGTTTTGACGGCAGCGGCCAACGCAATCTTTCCCCCAACCTTTATAGCGATGATTCACTTTTCGAGGTATCTATGACTGTTAAAAAAAGGGTTCTTTCAGGCATGCGGACCACCGGCCGCCTGCATCTCGGCCACTACCACGGGGTCCTGACCAACTGGCTCAAACTCCAAGACGAGTATGACTGCTATTTCTTCGCCGCCGACTGGCACGCCCTGACCAGTGAATACCAGGATCCGGGCATCGTCAAGGAGAGCACTGTCGACATCTTTATCGACTGGCTCAGCGTCGGCATCGACCCGGAAAAGGCCACTCTATTCATCCAGTCCCAGATCAAGGAGCACGCCGAACTGCACCTTTTGCTTTCGATGATTACCCCGCTGCCCTGGCTTTTGCGCAACCCGACCTACAAGGACGCCACCGCCGAAGGCGGCGGGGAAGGGGAGGTCACTTACGGTTTCCTGGGCTACCCGGTACTGCAGGCGGCCGACATCATCATCTACAAAGCCAACCTCGTGCCGATCGGGGTCGACCAGCTGCCCCATGTCGAACTGACCCGGGAAATCACCCGCCGCTTCAACCACCTATACGGCGAGATCTTTCCGGTTCCGGAGCCGATCCTGACCGAAACCTCCAAGGTCAACGGTCTTGACGGCCGCAAGATGAGCAAAAGCTACAACAACTCCATCTACCTCTCGGATGACGAAAAGACCTTAAAGAAGAAGGTCTCGTCCATGGTTACCGACATCCAGCGGGCCCGGCGCAACGATCCCGGCGATCCGGAAAAATGCAACCTTTTTCCGCTGCATCCGCTCTATTCGAGCCCGGCCGAGGTGGAGGAGATCCGCGCCGCCTGCCCCAGGGCGGAAATCGGCTGCGTCGACTGCAAAAAAATACTTTTGAAAAACCTGGTTGCCGGCCTCGCCCCGATCCACGACAGGCAGAACTATTACCGGGAACATCCCGAGCTGGTAAAAGAGATTATCGAGACCGGGCGCGGGCGGGCGCGCAAGGTCGCGGCGGCAACCATGGAAAAGGTCAGAAAAGCGGTTAAACTTGATTAAAGAAAAACCGTTTCGGAAGGAGGCTCCGACGGAAACCGTCAGACTGCAGAAATTCATTGCCGACTGCGGCCTCGCCTCGCGCCGCCGGGCCGAGGTGATGATCACCGAAGGCCGGGTCGCTGTCAACGGCATCCCGGCAACCCGCCAGGGCATCAAGATCGACCCCGCCCGCGACCGGGTTACGGTTGACGGGCGTCCGGTCAAACCGCAGAGCGCTCCCCGCCTCACGATCATGCTCCATAAACCGCAAGGCTATATCTGCAGCATGGATGATCCCGAAGGTAGACCGCTGGTCAAGGAACTGCACCGGGAGATCAAGGCCCGCCTGTTTCCGGTGGGCCGTCTCGACTACAACACCTCCGGCCTGCTGCTCTGCACCAACGACGGTCAGCTTGCCAACCGGCTCATGCATCCCCGCTACAAACTTGAAAAAGAGTACCTGGTCACGGTCGCCGGCCGTTTCGACGGCCAGGCCCTGGCCGCCCTCAGAGCCGGTGTCGAACTTGAAGACGGGCCGGCCCGCCCCCTGCGGGCCGAGATCATGGAACAGTCCAACCAGCGCAGCCGAATCAAGCTGGTCATTGCCGAAGGCCGCAACCGCCAGGTGCGGCGCATGCTCGATGCCCTCGACTTCAAGGTGCTTTACCTGCTGCGCTCCCGGCTTGCATTTTTACACCTTAAGGGAGTAAAAAGGGGGAAATGGCGCTACCTTGAACCCTGGGAGACCAGGCGGCTCTTCAAAATGGCGGAGGAGGGGGAAAAGGGTTAAGCAATGGGCAACCGACCACTCAACGTAATCTTTCTCTGGCACATGCACCAGCCCGATTACCGGGACCCTGAAAGCGGCATCTCCCTGCTGCCCTGGGTGCGGCTGCACGGAACCAAGGATTACCTTGACATGGTTACCATCCTCGATGAGTTTCCCGGCATCCGGCAGAACTTCAACCTCGTGCCCGGACTCCTCGACCAGATCCAGGGGTATGTCGACGGCAGCCTCCGGGACCGGGCCCTGGATTTGACCTGTAAAGCTACAGAAAGCCTGACGCCGGCCGAACGCGGCGAAATCCTCAAGACCTTTTTCCATGCCCACTGGGACAACATGGTCAAACCCTATCCCCGCTACTGGGAACTGCTTCAGTTGCGCGGCTTTCACCCGGCCCCCGAGGCCCTGACCGAAATCCAGCGATTTTTCACGGCCCAGGACATGCGGGACCTCCAGACCTGGTACAACCTTACCTGGATCGACCCGGTCTTCCGCCGCGAATACCCGGAACTTTCCCGCCTCTTTGCTAAAGGTCGCAATTTCGAGGAAGCCGACAAACTGGAAGTCCTTGCCATCCAGAAAAAAATCATCAGCCGCATCATTCCTGCCTACCGGCAGCGGGCGGAAAACGGCCAGATCGAACTTTCAACCACGCCCTACTACCATCCCATCCTGCCTTTGCTCTACGACACCGGCCTGGCGGCAGTCTCACAACCCCACGACCCGCTGCCGGAGATGCGCTTTTCCCACCCGGAAGACGCCCGGCTCCAGATCGAAAGAGCCGTGGCCCGCCACGAGTTCTATTTCGGCTGCCGGCCGCAGGGCATGTGGCCCTCGGAAGGCGCGGTCTGCCAGGAAC
>WFRT01000230.1 GCA_015486445.1 Pseudomonadota bacterium
CCGAGGTCGCCTCTTTGCAGGACCTGCCGACCGCGCTATTTTCCCCTTAAATCAAAACAGAAAGACTCTTGTTTTTCCCGCCTGCTACTGCTATATTGAAAGATAAGATATTCCCGGCGCTTATGAAATTATAACAGGAGCAAAGCCAGGTGACCAAAGCAATCACACAACCTCCGGATGCCGCGATCTTTCGCCGCGGCCTGGAAGACATCGTGCGGGAATTTACCGCAGGCTTTAAAGCCGCAACGGCAGACAAGGGTGAAACCGTGGAACCGGCCCCCGCGGCTAAAAAACCATTGGCAGCCGAGTCCGGGCCAAAAATTCCACCGGCTCTCGAGAGAGCTTTTATCGAGGGGCTTAAGAAAGACGGCGCCGAATGCGCCTGCGGCTGCGGCGGTCATGAACATGACCATGAACATAACTGTTCCCATCGGAGCGATGGTACCGGCGGTTGTGGAGGCTGCGGTCATGGCAGATAACTTTTCCGACTCGAACCAGTCCCCTCCCCTGCCGCTGGTCCTGGTGGCTGAACTTCCCGACCTGATGCGGCCGCAGGATTATCCCGAGGCCGATGGAGAAAAGAAAAAGATCCGCCTGCGCATCACCATGAATCCAGACGGAATCGAAATCCTGGGCGACGCCCTCCACGTAACCGAACTCGAAAAACTGCTGGCCGCCGCCGGGGACCGTTGCAATCGACGGCCCATGGCAAGAACCCTTTGCGGCTGAAAACATAAAACAACCAGGAGTTGGAACCGGCAGATGACAACCCACACCCCGGAAACCCTGGAAACAGCGCTCGCCACCTTTCTCCGGCTCCTGGCCGCCGGCCAGGCGGAAGCGTTGGCCGGCTGGCGGGCCAGGCTTATACCCGACCGCGAAACCATCATCGCCCTGGCCTCTTCCCCGAGCCCCTCCCTGGCCAAAGCCTGGAGGGATCTGGCGGCCTTGGTTACGGCGGTTGACGACAACCACCTCCACCAGGCAACCGTCACCTTTAACTTGTCCCCCCGGGTTACGGCTCTCGCGGTTGCCGCCACCAATTTCCTGACCCTGGTCAACACCGACGCACCAACGATGGCCGACAAATCCCCCGACAGCGACGGGTTCCCGGCCTACAACCTGGCCCTGGCCGCGGCGGCGGCCGCCAACGACGACCCGTGGGAATGGCTGTTGTACGATACCTTCATCACGCCCTGCGCCGACCGGGTCCGCACGGGGCCGCAAAACCTGAACCGGCCGACAAGGGAACTTTTCCGGGCCCTGCTGGCCACCAACCCGATCAGCGGCTTGAAAAACCTCGACCTTGAACTGCCGGAAGCGATCCGGGAATTGAGCGGCCGGTACCTGGTAAAAAAACCGGGGGAGACCTTTGCCAGAGACTTGCAGGAAAGGGCCGCTAAACGGCCTGTAAGACTGCGGAAATGGTGGCTCCAGGCAGAGGCTGCCTACGCCGACCGCAATCTGAGGAGAATCTTGATCGAAAGCTGGCTGGAATTGCCGGAGAACGGCTTGAGCGGGGCCGGGACAGGCATCTTCCTGGAAGAGTTGCGGCTGCGCGATCCGGTCCGGTTTCGCCGCCCGATCCTGGAATTTTACGAGGCCTACGACTACCTCAGTCACTTCGGGAAAGCCGCCGGCAAAGAGACACCCCCTCCCCAACTGGAGATTATGGAACGACTGCTTCGGGCCTCCGACCGGGAGTTGAACCGGCGGGGCAACGAACGCTTTCTGAAATTCCGGGCCCTGCTTGAAATCATTGCCGAAGAGCAGGCGGTTCCCCATGACTTCAAGCATTTAAGCCGAACCTTCTGTCTTCGGGAACTGCTTCCGCTGACCCGCCTGGCCACTGTCATCGGGGGCCGCCGGGAAGCCCTCAAACAGGGCTTTTCCGGGCCACAATTCTCCGACCATCCCATCTGAGAGCCAGCGCCCTGACAACTTGACCGGCTGCCACCGCTCCCGAATGGCCACGGGCCTCGTCCTCAACCAGGACCGGCAGGTAGTTTCGACTGTGACCAAACCAGCCCCAGGGAGTACCCGGGGGAGCGCCGGAAGCGGGCCCCTTGCGACTCTCAAGCAAAACCTCAAGAATACAATTTAGATTACTGTTTATAAAGGATTTTTTCTTCTTTTTGGCAATTTCAGACAAAATCGTGAGGCGCTCTTTCTTGACCTCTGCCGGAACCCGGTCGACCCAGCTCGCGGCCACGGTTCCACGCCGTGGCGAGTAAGGGAAGAGATGCAGGTAGGAAAGCCCGACACTTTCAACCAGAGCCCGGGTTTCCTGAAAGGTGTTCTCGTTCTCGGCCGGGAAGCCGACAATCAGGTCGCTCCCCAGGTTGAGACGCATCCGTCCGTCAGCCAGGCGCAAAAAAAGTTTTTCGATTGCGGCCCGGCGGTAGGGACGCCCCATAGCGCCCAGGACCCGGTCGCTGCCCGACTGCAGGGAGAGATGCAGGTGTTCGCAGACCGGGCTGCCGGGATCGAGCAGCAGGGTTATGATATCC
>WFRT01000231.1 GCA_015486445.1 Pseudomonadota bacterium
CGTAAATAATGACCTCGTCTTCGATTGTCGGGTGGCGTTTCTGGTTGCGCAGGCTTTCGCCGGCGTCGCGGGGCAGCGAGAGGGCCCCCAGCGTGACCCCCTGGTAGATCCGGACCCGTTTGCCGATCCGGGTGGTTTCGCCGATGACGATGCCGGTGCCGTGGTCGATGAAGAAGTTTTCTCCGATGTGGGCCCCGGGATTGATGTCGATGCCGGTCAGGTTGTGGGCGTATTCGGTCATCATCCGGGGCAGCAGCGGAACCTTGAGGTGATGCAGGAGGTGGGCCATCCGGTAGATCGAGATGGCGAACAGGCCGGGGTAGCTGAAGATCACCTGGTCGACGCTTCTTGCCGCCGGGTCGCCTTCGAGCGCGGCCCGGACGTCGCCGGCCAGGGTCCGGCGCAGGGCCGGCAGCTGCTTGATGAATTCGGTGGCCGCGTCCAGCCCCCTCTCCTCGCAGTTTCGGCAGCTGTCGTGGTAGCGCAGGCAGTCGTGGCGGATGGCGAGGATGATCTGGCTGCCGAGCATCTCGTGGAGCTCGGAAAGTTCCTGGCCGAGATAGTACTTGAGGTTGACCGGGTCGATCCGGGTCTGGGTGAAGAATCCCGGGAAGATGATCTTGCGGGCCTGCTTGATGATGGCGATGGTCTTTTCCCGCAGTGGGATCGGCTGCGGGGCCAGGTGCTCGAAGCACTCGCCGCTCAGGCAGGTCTTGGTCAACTGGTTGACGACCTTGTGCAGTTCCTCGCGCCGGCGGTCGAGGTAGACCTCCGGGTTCTGGCAGTGCTCCGACAGCAGTTCACGGTCAACCATTTCAGGTTTCTCCTTATTCCGCTTTAACCGGTCTTTTTTTGTAACTATTCAGCCGGCTACGAGGTCGGGCGCGGCTTTTCTTCGCTAGGCGTTAAGAAAACCATCCCCGCCCCCTCCAGAAAGAGGGGAGATAGAATTTAGCTGAATAGTTACCTTTTTTTAACAGAACGGCGAAAGCTGGCGCAGCCGCTCGATGATCGGCGGCAGCCGGCGGATGATCTCGTCGATCTCCTCCTCGGTGTTGTAGACGCTCAGGCTGAAGCGGATCGAGCCGTGGGCCATCGTGAACGGCACCCCCATGGCCCGCATCACGTGCGAGGGCTCAAGCGAACCCGAGGTGCAGGCCGAGCCCGAGGAAGCGCAGATGCCGAACTCGTTGAGCATCAGCAGGATGCTTTCACCCTCGATGTTGGCAAAGCTGATGTTGGTGGTGTTCGGGGTTCTCTCTTTGGTGGTGCCGTTGACCCTGGTGTCCGGAATCAGCCTTGTCAGTTCGCTTTCGAGCCGGTCCCGGAGGGCCCGGACCCGGGTGTTCTCCTCCTCGAGGCGCCGGCCCGCGAGTTCGCAGGCCTGCCCCAGGGCGATGATCCCGGGGACGTTTTCGGTTCCGGCCCGGCGGCCCTTTTCCTGGTGGCCGCCGATCATGAAGGGCGAAAACTTGGTGCCTTTCCGGACGTAAAGGGCGCCGACTCCTTTCGGGGCGTGGAGCTTGTGACCCGAGATCGAGAGCATGTCGATCCGGTTGCCGGAGAGGTCGATCGGAAGCTTGCCGGCGGCCTGGACCGCGTCGGTGTGGAAGGTGATGCCCCGGGCCCGGCATTTTTCGGCAATTTTTTCAACCGGGAAGATGACCCCGGTTTCATTGTTGGCCCACATGATCGTGACCAGGGCGGTGTCCGGGGTCAGGCTCGATTCGAGCTTGATCATGTCGAGGCAGCCGTTGCTGTCGACCGGGACCTCGGTCACCCGGTAGCCTTCCCGGGTCAGGGAACTGACCAGCGAGCCGATGGCCGGGTGTTCAACCCGGCTGGTGACGATGTGGCGTTTGTCGGGATTGGTGGCCAGCGCTGCCCGGACGGCGGTGTTGTCGCTTTCGGTGCCGCAGCTGGTAAAAATGATTTCGTCGGGCCGGGCGCCGAGGAAATCGGCGACCTGCCTGCGCGCCTCGCGCAGTTTCGGGCCGATGCGGCCGCCGACCGAGTGCATGCTCGAGGGATTGCCGTACTCCTCGCAGAAATAGGGGCGCATGGCGGCAAAAACCTCGTCGGCGACCCGGGTGGTGGCGTTGTTGTCGACATAGATGGGTTTCATTTCGATGCCTCCTCGACCACCAGGTCGGGGGTGACGAACTCCCTGAGCTTGGCCTCGACCAGGTTTTTCAGCGTGATCGGGGCCGATTTGCAGGAGGAGCAGGCGCCCCGGGTGGCGACCAGGACGCGGTTGCCGATAACGTCGATCAGTTCGACATCGCCGCCGTCAAGCTGCAGCGAGGGGCGGATTTCGCGTTCGATGGTCTCTTCGATCAGCTTCAGTTTCTGGATGTTGGTAAGTTTCGGCTTGTCTTCGGGCAGGGGCTGGTTCTGGGTTTCGAGGATGAGCTTGGCGATGTCGCCGTGGCAGCGTTCGCACCCGCCCCCGGCCTTGGTGAAGTTGGTGACCTCCTCGACCGTGGTCAGGCGGTTTTCCCGGATGGCCTTGATGATTTCGAGGTCGGTGACCCCGAAGCACTCGCAGATCACGTTGCCCTCTTTCTCTTCGATCGGCGTGCCCCGGTAGTAGGCGATCGCCTTCTCGAGGGCCTCGTGCCCCATCACCGAGCAGTGCATCTTCTCCTTCGGCAGGCCGCCCAGGTAGTCGGCGATCTGCTGGTTGGTAATCTTTGCCGCCTCGTCGACCGATTTACCGATCATCATCTCGGTCAGGGCCGAGCCCGCGGCGATAGCGCTGGCGCAGCCGAAGGTCTTGACCTTGGCATCGGTGATAATGTCGTTTTCATCGACCCTGAAGGTCAGGCGCAGGGCGTCGCCGCAGGAGAGCGAGCCGACGTCGCCGATGCCGTCGGGATTTTCAATTTCCCCGACATTGCGCGGGTTTAAGAAATGTTCCTTGACCTTGTCCGTGTATTCCCACATTTTTCCACTGCTCCATGGCCGGCAAAGCAGGCGCCCGCGGCCGTCATGAGGTTTGCTGACTCTAAAGTTGATAATATTAGTTTGCTTTCAAAAAATCAAGTATTTTATTGGGCCTTTCGACCGGTACTGTAA
>WFRT01000232.1 GCA_015486445.1 Pseudomonadota bacterium
CCACCACAGCAAACTCGGCGAGGAACTGCCGGTCGCCACGGTCCACGGCCTCAAGGAGATCATGCTGGCCGACTGGGCCGGAACCTACACCACGGTCATCGTGCTGGTGCCGATCATGTTCATCGGCGGCTACGTCCAGCAGATCCTGCGGCCCTTCACCGTGGTCCTGACCCTGTCGCTGCTCTCGAGCTACATCATCTCGGTAACCGTAATCCCGATCCTGGCCCCCCACTTTCTCGGCCGCAATCACCGGCCCAACCCGCTCGAGAGGCTGGCGGCCCATTTCGACCGGCTGGTGATCGGGCCGATCGCCGCCTTTTTCGCCGGCCTGGTCCATTTCGCTCTGCGCCACAAGTTCTTTTTCATCCCCCCGGTAATCATCCTCTTTATCGTCAGCATGCGTTTTGTCATGCCCCTGAGCGGCCGCGACCTGATGCCGCCGATGGATACCGGGATCGTGAAAATCGCTTTCGAGACCAGCGCCGACACGTCGCTTGCGGCCACCGAGACCGCGGCCCGGCGGATTGAAAAGGTGCTCGAGAATTTCAAGGGCCTGGAGATGGTGGCGACGATGGTCGGCTCGGAGCCCGGCGTCGTCAGCTTCGGCACCGGCCGGATCCCCCAGCAGGGGATGATCACGGCCCATTTCATCGACCGCTTCCACCGCCGGCAGACGATCTGGGAGATCGAGGCCGAGATCCGCCGGCAGTGCGCCGGAATTCCGGGTTTGAAAAGTGTCGATGTGTTCGATTTCGGGGCAACCCCGCTGTCGTCGATCGCGGCCACCGTCGACCTGATGATCTCCGGCCCCGACCCGAAGGTTCTCGACCGGCTGGCCGACGAGGTCGCCGGGCGACTCGAACAGACCCGGGGCCTGACCACGATCAGCCGCTCCTGGACCTCCGACAAGAACGAGTTCCTGCTCGATGTCGACCTCGACAAGGCCAGCCGCTACGGCCTCGACCCCGAAAGCCTGAGCGCCGAGATCGCCGCCGCCCTGAAAGGCACCCCGGCTTCGGTGCTGCGGGTGCCGGGCGAAGACGGCTACCTGATCCGGGTCCGCTACCCGGAAAACCTGCGCCGCAACCTGAGCGATTTGCTCAATCTCTACCTGCCGAGCCGGCGCGGGCCGATACCCCTGGCCGAGGTCGTCAAAATCGCCCGCAGCCGCACCCGGACCCGTTTTACCCGGCAGAATATGACCCACACGGTCGACATCTACGGCTACCGGGCCACGACCCCGGTAACCTTCCTCCAGGCCAACATCAAAAAGGCCCTGGCCGGTTTTACCCTGCCGCCCGGCTACCACTTGAGCCACGAGGGCGAGGCCCGGAATATGGCCGAGGCCGGCCGGCGCCTGGCCAAGGCCCTGGGGCTGGCGGTCATCCTGCTCTATTTCTCGCTGGTGCCGACCTTCAAATCCTGGATCAATCCCTTAACCATCATGATCGCCATCCCGCTGGCCATGATCGGCGGCGCCTGGGGCCTCCTGCTGAGCGGCCAGCACGCCTGCATGCCGGCCAACATGGGCATGATCCTGCTGGCCGGGATCGTCGTCAACAACTCCATTCTGCTGATCGATTTCGTCGAAAAGGCCCGGGCCCGGGGAGCCGAGCTGCTGGACGCGGTCGAACAGGCGGTGCGGATCCGGACCCGGCCGATCCTGATGACCGCGATCAGCACCATCGTCGGCATGCTGCCGATCGCCGCCCAGCGGGCCCTGGGCCTGGAACGGCTTTCGCCGCTGGCCGTGGTCGCCATCGGCGGCCTCCTGGTCTCGACCTTTCTGACCCTGGTCTACATCCCGCTGTTCTACACCCTGATCGCCAACCTCAGGGCCCGCTTCCGGCCGGCCGGAGAGTAAAGGACATGGAACGGAGGGGGCGGGGGTGGCTTTTCTTCGCTAGGCGTTAAGATTTCTGTTTTTCTTTACGCTCGCTCCGCCCGCATTGCAAAACTCGCTACGCTCAGACAGTTGCAATGCTTATGGGCTCCCGCTCGCTGG
>WFRT01000233.1 GCA_015486445.1 Pseudomonadota bacterium
TCATTATTCTCCTGACCCAGACGGTGATGATTTCCGCCTTCTGTGTTTTCGTGGTTTTTCGCCTGCTGGGCAAAAACTACGACGCCGCGGTCATGGTCTCGGGGTATGCCGGTCTGGCGCTGGGGGCGACACCGACTGCGATTGCCAACATGACCGCGGTCACGGAACGATTCGGGCCTTCGCCCAAGGCCTTTATCGTGGTGCCGCTGGTCGGCGCCTTTTTCATCGATATCGCCAACGCCGGGATCATCGAGCTCTATTTGCGCTGGCTCAGTTGACCTTTTGGCCCGTAGTGAAGAGGGCCGTGAAAGACAAAAAAAGAGCTGCAACCCGGCAACCGGCTGCAGCTCTTTGATTTTTGGTGCTTAGGATGGATTAGATGAACATATTCGGACAGCACACCGGGTATTCGGTCACAGTGTCAGCATAACCACCAGGTTTCCGCTCAAGTTCTACCTCGGCTCGATTCATAATTTCATCATCTCAGAAGGTGTTGAAAAGTATCCAGTTTTAGCCGGATATAAATGTTTTCTTGTCCTTTCGCTGCAACTGTCGTCCGGCAATTAATCCTGCTAAAATAGTAAACAGGATCATACCCCATTCATTTAAAGTCGGAATCGCCGGCGGTGGGGCGCCAAAATTATCTACCAGTATGTTACCGGTGCCTGAAGCAGTCAAACCGTTGAAAAAAATTCCAATGTCATCCGGATTTTCAAGGATGTATGGCAAATTGTCAGCCCCTCCCCAAGGAATTAGATTGGAGCTGTCAAGGACTATTGAGTGCGTTGTCCAGTCGCTATCTGAGGCAACATCCCAACTACCACTGCTGATGTAATATTTTCCTTCCCTGCCAATATACAGTTTAGCGGCACCGGAGACCGTGCCCTCGATTTTTGTGTCTATCGCCAGGGTCAAACCGGTTAGATCTCCAAAGCCACTTGCGGTGTCTGAACTATAAATCCAGATTGCGTAAAGATCATCTGCCTTGCCGCTGATATGGCCATTTGGATTTCCCCCGGTCGCCGACCAGGAAACAGGCCCGTCAGTATAACCAGGTCCATAGCCGTAATGGAAACCACCTGTGTCGGTATCAAAGGTTTCACTATATTCGGCGTTAGCAAATGTTGGAATGCATAAGAAACTGACTAAAAATAGTATGAAAAATTTGACAAAAATCATTTTCATGATTTATTTTCCCTGCTTAGGTTCTGAAAAAGGTTCTCTAACTTGAGACCATTTACTGTACAGAGCCTATTTTAAAGGTTCATCCGATTAATGCGTACCTGGCCTCATTTAAGAAGTAAATACGCAACTTGAAATATTCTAGATCACGAAAGCCATAGGCTTTTCTTTTGAGTACTTTGATTTTATTGTTGATGCCTTCAACTTTTCCTGTGGTCACGCGATGAATAAAGAAATTGAGGATCCCGCACCTGTGGCTTGCCAGTTTGTTGGCAAATTTCATCACCGGCTTAATTCCGCAAGCCCAGGCCTTTTGGAGCCAGTTGTCAAGATGGGTCTTAGCCTTGCTGAAATCTTTACAATTCCAAAGGTCGCGCAGTTCCTCTTTGAGGATATAGGCAATGTTGAGATTTCGGTTGACATCTAATAAACGATCAAGTCGTTCCCGGGCACGGGTTGCCCCTGAAATTTTCTCAGCCCCTTTCAGTAAAAGGTATCGTACTCCCTTGTATACGGTCTTTTGCTCATCAGGAGCACTGGCTGCTTCCTGTCGTCGGAGTACATCAAGCACGCGATTGTAATCGGAAATAATATGGTAGTGATCAAAAACAATCACATCGTGCGAAAAATGCTTGAGCACGGCACCCCAGTAGGCCGGCCACATATCCATGGCAATGGCTTTGATCGGAACGCGGGCCCGTTTGAGACGCTTGATAAAAGGTTCCAGGGAAGCTTTCTCCCGACCTTCAGACACCCAAACGACCTGACCATTTTCAAGGTCAACAACGATGGTGAGATATCGATGTCCCTTGCGAACCGCAATCTCATCAACTCCCAGATATCTCAAGTGCTTGATACGACGGTTTCTAAACTTGGCCCTCAGTGCCCGGACATGGATGCTTTTGATTGTATCCCAACTCATTCCCAGGTGTTTGGCCACATCTTCGATGGTCATAGCCTTCAACAAATCCATGACATACTGCTCAAGTGCCCTGGTACACCGTGCCTTCGGATGACTGATCAAAAGGGGTTCGAGCCTGAGAGCCCCGCATTTCCGGCACAAAAGCCGGTGCAGGTGCACGACAAGAAAGACCTTTTTATTACCGATAGGCAATGTCCTCAATGTCCGAATGACTCGCCCTTTTCTGATAACCTTATTGGATTGACATACTGAGCAGCACTGTCTTTCTTTGCTTTTCTCAATATGAAAAAACAGTGCACCATGTCGATAATCGGTTTTCAAATATTGGTATTGCCTTATGCTGAAGCCGTGATACAATATACTCGTGGACATCGGAAGCCTCCTTGTTTGATTTGGCGGTTAAACCTGGAGGAATTTTATCCGATGTCCACTTTTTATTCACTCATTTTTCAAAGATCCACTTCTTGCGGGTACGCATTTTCGTGATGAACCAAACTTTAAAGCTTGCCGACGGATGAATCAGGTCAGCTTTTCCAGGGTGGTGTCGATCACTCCCTCGAGGCGCCGGCCCAGGGCGTTTGCGGCCGGGTCCGGGCGGCCGGCGATTTCCCGGCGCAGGCGTTCGGCCTGGTGGAGGAAGTCAGCCAGGTCGATATCGGTGCTGATGGCCGCCGCCGCTTTTTCCAGGATTCCGATCTCGGCGCCCAGGGTTTCGGTCGGGCGGCTGCGGCCGGCCGGCCGGGTGCGGGCGGCGAGATGGGGGGCCAGGATCGCTTCCAGGGCCTCGGCCTGTTCCCGGCGGTCCCAGCAGTGGGCGAGAACGTGCAAGTCGGCCTCTTCGGCTTCCAGCGACCCCCGGCGCAGGGCGGCCGCGGCCACCAGCTTGAAAAGCCGGATCGCCCGGCGGTCGCTGAGTTCGACCCCCTCGGCCCGGATCCGGCGGATAACCTCGTTGAAGCTGAGCCGGATGGAATCCAGGTTGACCAGGTTCAAGGCCCGGTGCAGGCGGCGCAGGGCCTGGCTGGTGGTTAAATTGTCGACCCGGGCGGCAAACCCCTCGCGGATGCGCTCCCGTTCCAGCCGCCAGCCGCAGCGCAGAAGTTCATCGAAGTGGTTCGCGGTAACGTTTTCGGCCCACAGGCGGATCGTAAAACGGTCAAAAAGCGCGGCAAGTTCGGGGTCGTCGGGCACCTGGTTGGTGGCCCCGATGAGAAACAGCAGTGGGATTCTTTCCGGCCGGCCGCCGTTGTAGAAGAGCCGTTCGTTCAGGATTGTCAGCAGGGCGTTGAGGATGGCGCTGTTGGCCTTGAAAATTTCATCGAGGAAGGCGATTTCGGCGGTTGGCAGCAGACCCCGGATCAGGCGGCGGTAGCCGCCGCCCTGCTGGAAGGTCTGGATGTCGACCGGGCCGAAAAGCTCGTTGGGCTCGGTAAAGCGGGTCAGCAGGTATTCGAAATAGGGAATTTCAGGTTCGGTTCCGGTTTCCCGGGCCGGGGCCAGAAGCTGGGCGAAACGCTTGACCAGTTCCGACTTGCCGGTGCCCGGGGGGCCGGTCAGCAGGACGTGTTCCTGGGCGATGGCCCCGATGATCAGCATCTCGACCGCCTCGTCGCGCTCGACGAAGCTGTTCTTCAGGATCCCGGCAATGTCGTCGAGATCGGAGACGATGTCTAGAAGTTCCTGTTGCATTGCATTCCTTGTGCTCCAGTTTCAGATAGCCCGCCCCGGGAGCGGCCGCTTCCCGGTATCCTCAAAAAGACAACCGGCGGTGGTCAAACCCGGCTGTGCCCGGAAGTTGGTCGTCAGAGGTGGACATGGCGGCGTTCCTGCCGGCGGCGGATGAGAGCGGCCAGTTTTTCCCCGAAAAAGCGCGGCGACAGAACCCGGCCCTCGAGGTGGTGTTCGAGGCTGGCTTCCTGGAAGACGGCCCGGATTTCATCGTTGTTGAAGCCTTCACTGTGCAGGGCGACCAGATCGATGATGGCGGCGAGAAAATCGTCGCTGCCCAGCTGGCGGGCGGCAAACTCTTCAAGCTGCCGCTTGAGTTCGGCGAACTCCTCGGGCCGGGTGCAGTTTTCCGGTTTTTCCCGGGCCCCGGCCAGGTCGGCGAAATAGCGGTCGAGGTTGAAGCCTATGGCGTGAATCCGGGCGACCTGGCGCCGGGCCTCGAGATCGGGCAGACCGATTTCGACCGGTTTCAGGCGCGAGGGCCGGAGCAGGGCCTCGTCGATGATGTCGATTCGGTTGCTGGTGCCGATGACGATCACCGCCTGGTCGCGGCGGAAGCCGTCCATTTCGGTCAGCAGTTGGGCGACCACGGCGTTGTTGGCCCGGGCCCCGCCGTCGGCGTAGACCGAACGCTGGCTGGCGATGCTGTCGAACTCGTCGAAAAAGATCACGGCCGGGGCGTTGCGCCGGGCCGTGGCGAACAGCTGGCGCAGGTTGTTTTCACTCTGGCCGACGTATTTGTCCATGATCTCCGGGCCCGAAACCATCTGGATGGTGGCGTTGAGTTCGTTGGCGACGGCCTTGGCGAACAGGGTCTTGCCGGTGCCCGGGGGGCCGTGGAAAATAAATCCCCGGGGCAGGAGCCGGGCGCGCTGGTCGTCGTCTAAGGCCTTGATGTCGCCGGCGATCAGGGAAATGACGTGCTTGAGCTGGCGCTTGATGTGGTCGTAGCCGCCGATGTCGTCGAAGGTCGTGTCGGGAACCTCGACCTCGCTGCCCGAGGTGATCTTGAACTCGCGGATTTCGCGGTAGATCTCCTTGGCCGGGGTCTGCGGCGCGACCTTGGCCCCGACGTAGCGCATGGCGTTGCGAAACTGGATGGCGTTGAGGCCGGAGACGTTCTTGAACAGGTTCTCGGGATCGAAATCGGCAAAACACTCCCGTTCACGGGCCGTAAGCAGGCGGCTGACGGTAAATTTCCGGTTTTCCCCGGCCCCGGTCGCGGCGTCGTCGGTCGGGCCGGCGGCCGGGTAGCGGGGCAGGCCGCTGATCCGGATGTGGACCGCGAAGCGGTCGGAAAGCACCTTCTGGACCTCGAGCGAGGGGTCGAGGAAGGCCAGCAGCTGGGGCTTGTCGCCGGCCACCGTCCGTTCATAGAGGGTTTCGATGGTCGGCCCCTCGTTCAAGAGGTCGAGCGAGCGCAGGACCAAAACCTCGTCGGGCTTTAAATTGCGGAGCAGGACCGGCAGGTTGCTGTAGCCCCCGGCCAGGGCCCGGTCGAGTTCACCGGCGATGCCCTCGCGCATCTCCTCGGGCCGGGCGGCGTCGAGGACCGGGGTTTTGCCGGCCTGCAGACAGACCATTTCGTAGAGGTATTCGGTCAGCATCTTGTCGCAGACCACCAACACCGAAAGGCCGTGCTTCAAGTAGTCGGAGATGTTGTCCATCTCCTCGCGATAGGCGATACGAACCGCCTGGTTGTCGGTGATTCGTTCGGGAAACCCGGCGGCAACGACCAGGACGAACCGGAAAACATTCCCTCCCCACTCCTTCCCGAAGTCGACCCTTTGGACGGATTGGACCAGTTCTGGGAGCAGGAGGCGACGAAACCACCTGACCCCCTTTCCGCCGCCGGGTTTCCCGAACGAATCACCGACAACCAGGCGGTCCGTATCGCCTATCGCGAGGAGATGGACAGCATCTCCGACTACTTGAAGCACGGCCTTTCGGTACTCGTGGTCTGCGACAAAATGCTGACCGAATACCTCTACGAGATGGTCTGTCTGCAGGCCGGCAAGACCCCGGTCCTCGACGCCGCCCGGCCCGAGGAGA
>WFRT01000234.1 GCA_015486445.1 Pseudomonadota bacterium
AAAGGCCGGCACCGACCGGCTCCGGCTGACCACCAGCAACGGGCGCCGCCTGACGGTCGACGCCCTGCTGTACGGCAAGGGGGTCGAGGCCTGCAGTCCGATCAGCCGGGAGCAGTGGAGCGGAGATAAAAGTGCCGCCCCCAGGCCCTGGCACAAAGCCAGCGACGGACTGATGACCGATGTTTTCCTGCAGCTCGGCGAACGGGTGTTCGCGGCCGGGGACACGGCCCGGGTTTTTGACCTGGCCAGCCGGGAATACAGCCGCCTGGCCCTCTGGCCGCTGGCCGGGGAACAGGGCCGGATCGCCGGCCACAACCTCGCCGCGACCGTCCTGGAAACCCGGGTAAAACCGCTGCGCCGCTACCTCGGCGGCATCGCCTGCAATTCTTTCTCCCTGTTCGGCCTGGATTTCATCAGCGCCGGCTACCGGGTTTTCCCGCCGACGGAAGACGGGTGGGAAAAAATCTGCGAAAAAAAAGGCGGCTCCTACAGCCGCCTCAACTTCCACAACCACCAACTCAAAGGGTTCATTCTCTGCGGCCAGGATGAGATTCTCAGGGCCGGGCCGCTGCTCAACCGTATCCGCTGCGAGGCCCTGGCCGCCTCGTAGGCAACGCTTCCGCCCCGGCATCCGGGCCGGAAGCGGCATCCGTCTCAGCTTAACCTCACCATACCAGGGAGGCGTGGATCCAGCCCCGGTCGCCGTCCTCGTGCTCGATTTTCAGCCAGCGGCCCTTGCGACTCAGGACCTTGAGGGGAATTTCCCGGTCGAGAATGAACAGCACCCGGTTCTTGGTTCCGGGCCCGGAGCGCACGTTGCAGTCGTCCTTGATTGTAATCACGGTCGGCACCTCGCTGAGCACGGCCCGGGAAACCCAGCCCGTGTCTCCTTCGAAATCCCTGCACCTGTACCATTCCCCCTTTTTGCCGAGCACGACAAAGGGATGGTACTTGGCCACCTGCCAGACAACTTCAGCGCTGCGGCTGGGAGCCTTGCGGACATTGGCGACACTGACCTTGACCGACACCCTCCGGGCCGCGGCCGCCGGCAGCACGACCCAGAAAAGCAGCGCCAGCCCGGCCAGCAGGCCGCAAGCCACCCGCCGGCCGGGCCGCAAGTGAAATTCTTTCTTGTTACCTGTCATCTCTTTTATCCGCCTCTTCCGTCTGCAACCTTAAGCTTTGACAAGAATGAAAAACATCGCCGCCCCAAACCCGGCGGCCGGGAGCGGCGATAGTAGCCAACTGTACGGTTGTAGTCAAGGCTTTTCCCGCCCCCCATAAATACCTTGACATGGCCTGGCAAAATAGGCATACCCTGCACAGGCGGCCATTTTCTCCCCCTGCAGACACACACGTAAACTCGATTATTTAAAAATACCTTCCAGGAGAATATTTTGAGCTACGAAACGATTCTTTACGAAGTTTTGGACGACGGGGTCGCAATCCTGCGGCTCAACCGGCCGGAACGCATGAACGCGGTCATTGAACAACTTTACCTGGACATTCAAGAGGTTCTGGCGACGGCCGAGGAAGACCGCCGGGTCAAGGTTCTGATCCTGACCGGGTCGGTCCGGCGGCAACCGGAAGGCGACAAGCAGGCGTTCTGCGCCGGGGCCGATCTCAAGGAACACAAAAAAGGGGAAAGGACCCCCTGGCAGAAACGGGAATACATTCTTCTGGCCCATGCCACCACCCGCAGGCTCTACGAATTTCCCAAGCCGGTAATCGTCGCCGTCAACGGCCCGGCCCGGGGTGCCGGAACCGAACTGGCGTTGAACGGCGATTTCCTGCTGATGGCCGACACCGCCACCATAGCCTTCCCCGAAACCGGCCTCGGCACCTTTGTCGGCGGCGGGGTCACCTCCCACCTGGTCAGGCTGATCGGCCGCCAGAAAGCCCGGGAGCTGGTTTTCACCGGCCGGGTGCTGGACGGCCCGGCCGCGGTTGAAACCGGGCTCGCCCTGAAATCGGTGCCTTTGGAAAAGCTGATGCCGGAAGCCCTGGCGATGGCCGCGGTCCTGGCCCGCAAGGCCCCGATTTCGCTGCGTTTTGCCAAAACCATCATGACCCGGGCCGAGGATCTTGATCTCGAAACCACGCTGATGCTCGAAGCCGAGGCGATTCTTGCCTGCATGACCACCGAGGACTGGCGGGAGGGCGTGGTCGCCTTCGCCGAAAAACGTGAACCGGTTTACCACGGGAGATAGAACAAATGCTCAGCGACAAGATTCTGAATGCCGGCTCGATTGCCGTGGTCGGGGCTTCAAAGACGGTTACCAAGCGCGGCTACCAGGCCATCCGCATCCTCCTGGAAGAAAAATACGAGGGACGCATCTATCCGGTCAATCCCAAGCTTGAAAGCCTTTTCGGGCTGCCCTGCTATCCCAAGGTATCGGCCATTCCCGACCCGGTCGACCTGGCCCTGATCACGACCCCGGCCGCGACCCTGCCGGCAGTCCTCGAGGACTGCGGCAAGAAAGGAGTGGCTGGGGCGGTAATCATCGCCGGCGGTTTCGGGGAACTCGGTGAAGCCGGCCGGGAGTTGGAACGAAAAATGGTCGAGGTAGCCCGCAAATACCATATCCGGCTGATCGGCCCCAACACCTCGGGCATGATCAACATGCACAAGCATCTCAACCTGGTCGGCCTGCGGGACGCGCCGGCCGGCAACATCGCCCTGATTTCACAGAGCGGCAACATGGCCCTGACCATGATCACCGAAGCCAAGGTCAAGAGCCGGATCGGTTTTTCCTACTATGTCGGAGTCGGCAACGAAGCCGACATCAGCTTCCACGAGTACCTGGAATTCTTCGAAAAAGACCCCAATACCAGCGCTATCCTGATGTACGTCGAAGGCATGCGCAACGGCCGCAAGTTTCTCCAGCAGGCCTACCAGACCACCCGCAAGAAACCGATTGTCCTGCTTAAAAGCGGCCGCTCGGCCATCGGCCAGCGGTCGGCCGGCTCCCACACCGGGGCCCTGGCCGGGATGAGCGAGGTCGCCCGCACCGCCTTCAAGCGGGCCGGCATCGTCGTGGTCGAAAACTCCGACGAACTGTTGCCCTGCGCCGAGGCCCTGGCCAACCTGCCGCCGATCAAAAACAACAACGTCGCCATCCTGGCCGACGGCGGCGGCCACGCCACCATCGGCTCGGATGAACTCTCCGATCTCAAGGTCAACCTGCCCGACTTGAGCGACAAGACCAAAGAAAAACTTAAAGCCATCCTGCCGGCCGCGGCGTCGGTCGCCAACCCGGTCGATGTTGCCGGCGGGGCCGACGACAACCCGGTGGTCCTGGCCCAGTGCGCCCGAATCCTGCTCCACGACCCCAATATCGGCGGCGTCCTGGTGGTCGGGCTCTTCGGCGGCTACAGCATTCGCTTTTCCGAAAGCCTGGCCTTTGCCGAAGAAGACGCCGCCCACCAGTTCGGCAAGCTGGTCCGGGAAACCGGCAAACCGATTATCATGCACAGCCTTTACAACTTCGCCAAACCCCACTCACTCGACCTGCTGCGCTACTACGGGATCCCGGTTTTCGACTCGCTCGAGTTGTCCTGCAAGGCGATCGGGGTCCTGGCCGAGTATGGCGGCTACCTGAGAGGCTACAAGAGCAAAGTCAAGTTCGTCTTCAACATGGGAGCCAAGGCCAAGGCCCGGGGCCAGGCAATCCTGCACCAGGCCCGCGAGGAGGGACGCCGGGCCCTGCTCGAGCATGAGGCCAAGGAGCTTATCAGCATGCACTTCGGCTCTCCCTGCCGGGACCAGCTGGCAGGCTCACCGGACGAGGCCGTGGAGTGGGCGGAGAAATTCGAGGAGCCGGTGGTCATGAAAATCGTCTCTCCCGATATCCTCCATAAAAGCGAGGCCGGCGGAGTGCGCCTCAATCTCAAGAAACCGGCCGAGATCAAACGGGCCTACAAGGAAATCGTTGCCAACGCCAAAGCCTTCAACCCCGAGGCCGATATCCGCGGGGTCCTGGTGGCCCCAATGGCGGGAGACGGCCTTGAGATCATCATCGGCACCAAGCTCGACGACCAGTTCGGCCCGGTCATCATGTTCGGCATCGGCGGCATCATGGTCGAGGTCCTGAAAGACGTGGTTTTTCGGGTCCTGCCGATTTCACCCTACTCGGCCAAAAATATGATCAACGAGATCAAGTCGGTCAAGCTGTTAGACGGGTTCCGGGGACAGCCCCCGGCCGACCGTAAAGCGGTCAAACGCCTGCTGCTGACGGTTTCCGAAATCATCGGCTCCTATCCCGAAATCCAGGAACTGGATCTCAACCCGGTGATCGCCCACGAAGAGGGCTTGAGCGTGGTCGACGCCCGGATCATTCTGAAACCGTAATTCAACAACCCTCTTACAACTTGCGGGACAACCGGCGCCGACACCGGCCGGGCACGGCTCGCAAAAGCGACAAAACCCGGCCTGGGTCAGCCGCGGCCGGGTTTTTCTCATGAGTCATGGAACTGAGTCTTCTCCCGATCCTCACGGCCGGCCTGATGGTCGGCCTGATCTCAACCGTGTTCGGCATCGGCGGCGGCATCCTGATGGTTCCACTGCTGACCGCGATCACCCCGCTCTCCCAGATCGAAGCGATGGCCACCAGCCTCACCACGGTGGCCATCGTCACCTCCTGGAACACCTGGCGCTACCACCGTCAGGGGCTGGTGCTCTGGAAAGTGGCGGGGCTCGTGGTCCTGGGTTCGGCAATCTGCTCGGCCATTGCCGCCTACGTCGCCACCTTCCTGCCGGAAAAACTGCTGGTCGGCTTCATGCTCACCTTTCTTCTTTTTCTCGCCTGGAAGACCTTCGGTGTCAAGGAGATCAAGGCCGGGGAAAAGCCGGCCGGACCGGTGGCCGCCTTCGGCATCGGGGCGCTGTGCGGAACCATTGCCGGGCTCGTCGGCATCGGCGGCGGCAGCATCACCACGCCGCTGCTCATAGTCGCCGGCCTGGTCAAGAACCGCACCGCCGCCCCGACCTCCAACGCCATCATGATCTGCACGGCCGGGGCCGGGGCACTTACCTACGCCTTCAGGGGTCCGTTTTCCTGGCCCCACCTGGGGCTCGTCCAACTCCATTACGCCCTGCTGATGGCGGCCGGGGCCATCACCTCCTCCTTCATCGGCATAAAGATCAACAGCCGCATCAGACTCAGCCACCGGCGCACCATCCTGGCCGGGATCCTGCTGCTGATCAGCCTGCGGCTCGCCTTCCAGCTGCTCAACTCCTAGACCGCAACTCCCCCTCCGGGCTCAGCCCGCTTTCAGCCGACGGTTGGCATTTTCCAGCAGACGCCTGATTTCGTTTGCGGTTTCCCGTCTCACTCCTTCCTCCAGGCCTCCCTCCCGCTCCCAGCCGCGGACGACGGTTGCCAGGAAACCTTCCAGGACCCCGTCCGGCAGGGCGCGGGGGTGGTGCGCCCAGGCCAGCATCCCCTGGACCTGGTCGCGGCAGCTCAAGTCGAGATTATAGCCGTACTGGAACCCCTTGAGAGCCATCAAGATGGGGAAATAGCCGTAGTCCCGCCGTTCCGGAGCCCGGAGACGGAGAAAAGCGTACTCGACCACCTCCCGGTGCGGCCTTCTCTTCCCCGGCCGATGGCGGCGGCGCTGGATGACCCCGCGCAGTTCGTTGTCGGCCAGCCGGCACTCACGCCAACGCCCTTTCGCATCGGTTTGAAAATCCCCCCCGAGCAGCAACAGGCAGAGATAATCGCCAAGCTCCGGCCGGCGCTTACCGAAGGCGACCTTTTCGAAATTGACATGCAGGCTGTGCGGCCGGATTTCGGCGACAAACCGGATAACCTCGTCGATGTACAGGGCCACCAGGCCGCAGTCCCGGGAAAGCGGGAGGGAGAAAGAACGGGGATAGTCGAGCCGGACCAGGGAGTATTCAAAGAAACCTCCCGGGCGGCTCCCGAGCTTGAAGCGCTTCAGAAAATCACGGCCCCGGATATGGGTGTCGAGATAACCGCCCAGGCGCCAGCAGACATCGTCGAGAAAAAAATCCTCGTACCAGCGCATGTTGGCAAAATCGGGATCGACAGCCCCCTGGCTGAAGGGCTGATCGAAGGTTGCGAAACGACCGAGATTGCTGAACTCGAGTTCAACCCCGAGCGGGGTCCGGCCGGGCCGGCTGCAGCGCCGGCAGAGCCCGGCCACCGACGCCGCCATTTCGGCAAAGGACACCAGGCCCCGGAGCCGGGCCGCGACCAGGAGCGCGTAGATATACAGCCGGCGCTCCCCGTTCTTACGGACTTCGCCGACAAGTTCATCGATGAGCGCGTCGCAAACCCGGCGGTTGCGATTGAACCACAGGATGGCGACCAGGTTGGGAAAAAAATCGTAGTAGCAGTCGGCTTCCGGTGCCGGCAGGCGGGCGGCGCCGAGATGGGGACGGACTCCCTGGACCAGGAAGCCGAAAAGATAGTGCCTGAATATCAGCTTCAGGTAGGCCGGGGCCTGCGGCCGGCGCCAGGCCCGGCGGCCGATAACCATGGCCTTGTACTGGCGGGCGGCGGTCTGCGACAGATTGTGGCGAAAACCGGTTGTCAGCCGCCGGGAGGAGGTTTTAGGGTGATTGAGAAAATAGACAAAACGGCGCCGGTAGGTAACCCCGACAAATTCACGCAGGAGCATCAGACGCTCGATCGGGGTCAGGCGCCGGTAAAGCCCGGCCCAGGGGGTATGGCGAAGATCCTCGGGAAAAAAAAGAGCCATCGCATCTCCATCACGACGCCGGGTTCCTACCCGGCGTCGGATTCACGCTGGCCGCCGCCTCATCCGGCCGCCGGGGCGCTTCAGCGGGGAGCCTCCCGCAACTCTTGCGCATGCAGTTCCAGCAGGCCGGAAGCCAGGCCGTCAAGAGGCAGCTCAAACTGCCGCCGGCTCTGCATGTCCCGCACCAGGGCCCGGCCGGCGGCCCGTTCATCGGGCCCGACAATGACGGCGTAGCGGACCCCGTCACGGTCCGCCTTCTTGAGCTGGCTTTTGAGACTTTTAAGCTGAAACCCCAGGGTTGTCAGCCGGCCCCCGCGGTTGAGTTCGGCGTGCAGCGGAAAAAGTTCACTCAGGGCGGCTTCGTCGAGGGCGACCAGGGCCGCGAAAGGGGTCGGCCGGGAGAGTTTCCGGTTGTCAAAGAGAAGCATCAGGCGCTCGAAACCGATGGCAAAACCGATCGCCGGGGTCGGTTTGCCGCCCAACTCCTCGACCAGCCGATCGTAACGCCCCCCGGCCGCCACCGCGTTCTGGGCCCCGAGATCACCAGCCAGGAATTCAAATGTCGTCCGGGTATAGTAGTCCAGTCCCCGGACCAGGCGGGGATTGACCTGGTACTCGATGCCGACCCCCTCAAGCAGCCGGCCGAGCCCGGCAAAATGGTCCCGGCACTCCACACAGAGGGCCTCGCTGATCAGCGGGGCCGCGGCCACGCTCTCGCGGCAGCGGGGATTCTTGCAGTCCAGGACCCTTAAGGGGTTGTCCGTGATCCGCCGCCGGCAGTCCTCGCAGAGATTTTCGCGCCGGGCCTCGAGAAAGGCTTTGAGCCGCTCCCTGAATTGCGGCCGGCATTTTTCACAGCCCAGGCTGTTGACCTGGAGTTCGAT
>WFRT01000235.1 GCA_015486445.1 Pseudomonadota bacterium
AAAACCCGGCTTTCCCCGGGACGGGAAAAGCCGGGATGGACGGCAGTGTAAGGTTCAGTCTTCGACGCTCTCGGCTTCGGCAGCCGCAGCCGGCTCTTTCCCGGCCATCTCCGCCGCGGCCTCTTCGCCAGCTTCCGCGGCCGCCTCAGTCTCCTCGGTCTCTGGAGCCTCTGCGGCCGCCAGAACGATGTCGTCCCGGTCACCGACCACCACGACCTTCAATTCGGCGACGATACCGACCTGAACCTTGACCCGGACCGTGAAATCACCAACCGACTTTATGGCTTCGTCAAGCTCGATCTTGCGGCGGTCGACCTCGACACCTTTTTCAGCCAGTTTTTCGGCAATATCCATGGCCGTAACCGAACCGAAGAGCTTGCCCTGGTCACCAACCTTGCGCTCGAACTCGAGGGTCAGGCCCTCGATCCGCTGGCGCAGGACCTCGCCCTGGGCCTGGACCCGCAAGCGCTTTTTCTCGAGCCCCCGGAGGTGGTGTTCAACATACTTGATGTTGCTTTCGTTGGCGACAATCGCCCGGCCGGTGGGCAGCAGGTAGTTGCGGGCGTAACCGTCCGCCACGGTAACGATATCACCGATGTTGCCGAGATGTTCAACCGGCTCCTGTAGAATTATCCGCATGACTTATCCTCCATGACTATATTGGCGCAGTTTCCAGCCTATCTTCCCAAAGCCCGCTGACGCCGGACTATGCGTTTGCGAAAATCGAACCAGATGTCGAAAATTCCCAGCAGCACCGGAAAGACAAAAAGAAACTGAAACGCGATAAAAAAGAAAAACACAAAAAATCTCTGCAGCCGCCCGACCGCGAAGGCCTCGAAGGCGAACTGGACAATGGCCAGCCCCTGGATCAGGTAGGCGAACAGCAGAATCCCGGCTCCGTTGAGCAGGATCATGTGCAAAATTCCCGACGGCGACAGCAGCAGTTCGCCGGCCAGGCAGACAATCAGCACCCAGACCAGCCCGGCCGGCAGCTGCAGGCGGGAAAAAGGCGCCGCCTGGTCCATGAGTTCCGGCAGCCGGCCGCGCCGCCGGCGATAGAAAAACAGGGCCGCACCGAAGCCCAGGCTCTGGATGCTGAAAAAAGCGATAAACAGCAGGGTCGGAAAAACCGTTCCGGCCCAGGCCGCCACCCCGGCCGCGGCCTGGCGCAGGGTCTGCAGCTGCTGCGGGGCCACCCCGGCATTTTCATAGAGCGCGACCACGGCATCGACGTTGGCTTTGAGAAACTGTTCGGTCAGCAGCATCGGGGATATCTCCCGCGCCGCGGCCACCGCGATCAGCAGAGCTACCACCAGCAGCGTGGTAATCGCCGAGGCGGCAAACAGGGAGTCGATCCCGACCCGGCGCCGGCGCAGCAGTTCGTCGAACACCAGGTTCGACAACCCGAACTCGAAAAAGTAGACGGCCACCGGCGACGAGGTGCGAAAAACCAGGAAAAGCAGAACCACGACCGCGCCCACCATGGCCGTCACCGGCCACCAGTCGGTGGACTCGAAACGCAGATAGATCCCGGGCGCCATCGCCGCCATCCCGACCAGGGCGCCGACAATCGGAAACATCGCCCCGCCGAGATACAGCACCAGCGTCAACGTCACCGCCAGGGCCAGAGCCCGGAGGCCTATCACCCGCTCCTGATCCACGCTTCAACCTTCGGGCCGGGGGACGACTTCACCCCTCCGGCACCCGTTTTTCTCAGTAGGGCTTCGGAGCGCTGACCGTAAAGGGCAGCAGGGCGATATTGCGGGCCCGCTTGATCGCCGCCATCAACTCGCGCTGGTGGGCCGAGCAGGTGCCGGAAATCCGGCGGGGAACGATCTTGCCCTTTTCACTGATATAGTAGCGCAGCAGACGAACGTCCTTGTAATCAATTTTCAAGGAGCTGTCGGCACAGAAACGACAATATTTTCTCCGTGTCACGAAAGAGCGGCGCCGGCCGCCCCGAGCATCGGGTTTCTTTCTTGCAATCGCCATTATTCTTCTCCCGGGTTTTCTTTTTCAACTTCCTGGTTATCGGTCGCGGTTGCGGTCGGGGCCGCCGCCGGAGCTTCTTCCTTGACTTCGGCTGCGGGGGTTTCTTCCGCGGCCGGCGCTGCCGCCGCCGGGGCCGCTTCCGGCTCTTCAACCTCCTCGACAACCTCCTCCTGGACATAGTTGTCCGGCAGGCGGACCGAGAGATACTTGATCACGGACTCACTGATCCGAAAACGCCGCTCGATCTCCTTAAGACAATCGGCAACACAGGCAAAACGGACCAGGATATAGCGTCCCTCGTTATTCTTCTGGACCGGATACGCCAGGGTGCGCACCCCCCAGTCCTCGTGGTGGATCAACTCGCCACCCATCTTCTCCAAGGTCCCTTTCAGGATCTCGAAGGCCTCATCCACATTTTCACCCGGCAGGTTGCCGGGATGAATGTAGATCAGTTCATACTTTCTCACCAGATCACTCATCTAAAATCCTCCTTACGGGTTAAACAGCCCCTTGTCATCAGGGCAAGGAAGCGGCCGGGTTGCATCGGAAAACCGATTTTCCGACGCCCGGACCGGAAACGAGCCTGCTACACCAAACAGAACTAAATTGCAAGCCTTTTCCCTCCGGCCGGCGGGAAAACCGGCCGGCCGGGTTCCCGGCTTCAGAGCTTTTCGAGCTGATACTCGCGGGAGCCCAGGCCGATTTCTTCGGCGTAGGCCAGCTGGGAGCGCCACTCGATCTCGGGATAGACGGCGGCAAATTTGTCGACCCCCGGCGCAAGCCGGTCGCCGAGCACGCTGCCCGGCATTCCCGGGGCCGCCACCACGAGGTCGCAGCAGGCCTGGTCGAGGGCCACGGGGTCAGTGGCCGCCAGGATCCCGAGATCGGCAACCACCGGCATGTCGTTGTGACCGTAGCAGTCGCAGGCGGGGCTGACCTGCAAAACGAAATTGATGAAAAAACAGCGTTCACGCTTGCCCCGGCACGCCCCGTAAGCATACTCCATCATCTTTTCCTGGAACACCGGGACACTCTCATTCCAGCGGATGTTGACCGCCTTCTGCGGGCAGACGACGATGCACTCGCCGCAACCGACACAAACCTGATTGTCGATCACCGCCCGACCGCTCTCGGCATCGATATGGATGGCCCCGGCCGGACACCACTCCAGGCAGTGACCGCAGCCGACGCAGCGTTTGCGCACCACCTTGGGACTGATGTTGGAGTGCTGGGCCAGCTTCCCTTCGCGGCCGGCGCAACCCATGCCGAGATTCTTCAGGGCGCCGCCGAAGCCGGTAAGTTCGTGGCCCTTGAAATGGGTCAGTACGATCATCGCGTCGGCACTGCAGATCTCGGCCGCGATCTTGACCTCCTGGAAATGCTTGAGTCCCACCGCAACCGACCGCACGCTGCGGCCCTTGAGCCCATCGGCAATCAGCACCGGGGCGCCGAGAACGGGAAAATTGAAACCGTGGCGCATGGCGGTTTCGAGATGGCTCGGGGCGTCGCTGCGGGAGCCGACATAAAGGGTATTGGTATCGGTGACGAAAGGGCGGCCCTCAAGTTTCCGGACCGCCTCGACCACCGGCCGGACAAAAATCGGGCGAATGAAAGAGGCGTTGCCCTCCTCGCCGAAATGCAGCTTGATCGCGGTCAGGAAGCCGGATTCAACCCCGTTCTCCAGTCCCATCGCCTCAAGCAGCCGTTCAATCTTGGCAAACAGGTTGTGCTTGTGGGTTGTCCGCAGGTCAGCCATATAAACGGTTGCGCCCATGTTTTCTGACTCCTTCCCTACGTTAAGGTTCTCCCCGGGTAACTATCCAGCCGAATACGGCACCGGGCCCGAGCCGTCGGACCGCGGCGGTCACCAGCCCCGCCGGGGGGGCCCGGAAGACCCTTTTTAACCGCTTTCAAAAACCTTTGCAAGGTGAGATTGAATGCGGTAGTATACCCACCCGCAAGGCGGGCAACAACCATCAGACTGGTAAACCATGCTCCCGGCAAACAAGAGAAAATTCTTTCCCGCTTACGGCTTTATCGGCCTGGGGCTCATGGGCCTGGGCTGGTTTATGGCCTGGGGCCGGCCGGCGGGCTGGGAATTTGTCTGGGAAAACGCTTTTTTCCCCCTGTGGCTGGGCTACATCCTGATCGTCAACGCCGGCCTGCGGAAAATCGGCAAAACCCCGCCCCTGGAACGTCAGGGAACCGGGTTTTGCGGCATGTTCCTGCTCTCGATCCCGGGCTGGTGGCTGTTCGAATTCTTCAACCACTTCCTGCAGAACTGGCATTATATCCTGAATCGCCCGGTCGGCCCGGTCGAATACTCGATCCGGGCCTCAATCCATTTCAGCATCGTCATCCCGGCGGTCCTGTCCACCGCCGAACTCTGGCACCAGGTCCCGTGGCCGGCGCGGCTCGCCCGGGGACCGGCCCGCGCTTTCGAGCGCGGCCTGCCGGTTGCGGCCTTGCTCTGCGGCCTGCTGATGCTGTTCGCGGTGCTGCTTTTTCCCCGTTACTGCTTCCCGCTGGTCTGGATCGGGGTCTACCTGGTTTTAGACAGCATCAACTACCTGCGCAACTCCCCCGCGCTGTTTCATTTCCTGGCCCGAGGCGATTTGAGGCCCTTCCTGGAACTGGCGCTGGGGTCGCTGACCTGCGGCTTTTTCTGGGAGTTCTGGAACTGGCTGGCCCTGCCGAAATGGGTCTACACGATACCCTTCGTCAACTTTCCCAAGCTCTTCGAAATGCCGCTGCCGGGCTACCTCGGCTATCTCCCCTTCGGCCTGGAAGTTTTCGCCCTGTACATCTTCCTTGCCGGCCTTACCGGCTTTGCCAACGTCTCGCTCTACCAGGCCGGCGAATACGCCGCCTGACCCGCCAGAAAAGGGAGGCCGAAAAAGGAAGACCTGAAAAAGGAAGAAATTATGTAACTATTCAGCCGAATACAGGGTCGGGCGCGGCTTTTCTTCGCTAAGCGTTAAGATTTCTGTTTTTCCTTACGCTCGCTCCGCCCGCATTGCAAAACTCGCTACGCTTAAGACAGTTGCAATGCTTATGGGCTCCCGCTCGCTGGGAAAAACGACGAAATCTTTCCGAAACCGCTCAGAAAAACCACCCCCGCCCCTCCTGAAAGAAGGGAGATAGAA
>WFRT01000236.1 GCA_015486445.1 Pseudomonadota bacterium
CTTCGGACAACCCTTTTAACCGCTGTCTCAGCGGGCCAGGTACCCGGCCCGGCGCAGCTGTCTGACGATCGCTGTGGCAAAATCGCGGGCCAGTTCCGGGGTCGGCATGTCGATCGCCGTATCGGTGTTGATCGACATCACCAGGGTCTTGTCGGAAACCCGGTAGAGGTTGGTTTTGAGCCCATAGATTTCGGTACTGGCATTTTCCGGCGTAGGCCGGCAGCCGATATGCATGATATAGTCCCGGTTGCGCCGATAGTCGTCGTCCCAGTACCCCCGGCAGCCGCCGGCCACCACGCGCTTATCCTCCTTGCGATCTTCAATCAGGGTGATCAGGACGGCATCGAAGTTGTTGTTTTTCACGACGGCCGCCACCCGTTCGACGTTGGGCAGCTTCCCTCCCGGAATAACCTCGTAACTCGGCTGCGCCTTGACCCCGGCCACCCGGAGCTCCTCGGTCACCGCAGCCTCGCTCTTGCGGCGCGAAGCGTCATCCAGCAGGGAACTGACAACCAGGAAATTTTTGAACGAAACCCGGCCGATCTCCTGATCCCGCCAGACCCCGGTCACGCTGGTTGAGGAACAGGCACCGCAAAACAGAACCATCACCAGCCAGACCGGCCACAATTTTCGCCACCCAATTATCATTGTAAAACTCCATTTACAGCGGGATTGAAAGATGACCCGACCGGGCTTTCCCCCGGCAGCAGCAGGCGGGAAACCTGCAGCTGTCGCGGTCCGATACTTGACGGCCGCCGGGAAACAGGTTAACAAATAAAATAACTATTCAGCTAAATTCTATCTCCCCTCTTTCAGGAGGGGGCGGGGGTGGTTTTTCAGAGCGGTTTCGGAAAGATTTCGTCTTTTTTCCCAGCGAGCGGGAGCCCATAAGCATTGCAACTGTCTGAGCGTAGCGAGTTTTGCAATGCGGGCGTAGCGAGCGCTGGAAAAACAGAAATCTTAACGCTTAGCGAAGGAAAGCCGCGCCCGACTCCGTATTCGGCTGAATAGTTACCAAATAAAAACCAATTTGTAAATTGCAATCGCGCAAAACGCCGGCCGGCAGGCCGGCGCAGACCTGGAGTTTCTTCCATGCCCCCAGCGAAAATCCGCCGGCTGCTGCTGGCCGTCATCCTGCTGGTCATCATCGGCCTCGGCATCCACCACTTTTCCGGCCCGGCCCGCAAGCCGCCGTCCCCGGCCGGCGAACCGCCCCTTTCACAGATCCGCCACGATGAACTCCTTGAACAGAAGAACTTCACCGGCGACTTCGACCAGATGCGCCGCCGCCATCGCATCCGGGCCCTGGTGGTCTACAACGAGATGTTCTACTATTTCGTCCACGGACACCCTCGCGGGGCCAGCTACAAATTTCTCAAGGAGTTTGAAAAATTCATCAACCGGGGACGGAAAAAAGGCGCCATCAAGATCCAGGTCGTCTTTATTCCCACGACCCGGGACCGTCTGCTGCAAGACCTGGTCAAGGGCCGCGGCGACCTGGCGGTCGCCAACCTGACCATTACCCCCGAACGCCGGCGCCTGGTCGCCTTTTCGGTCCCGATTGTCAAGCATATCAGGGAGCTGCTGGTCACCGGCCCGAAGGCCCCGCCACTGGCCCGGCTCGAGGATCTCTCCGGCCGGGAAATCATGGTGCGCAAGTCAAGCAGCTACTATGAACATCTCAAGGCCTTCAACCGCCGGTTGACCCGGGCCGGGAAAAAACCGATCCGCCTGAAGGCCGCCCCGCCCTATCTCGAAGACGCCGACCTGCTCGAACTGGTCAACTCCGGCATCCTGCCCTGGGCCGTGGTCGACGAACACAAGGCCCGTTTCTGGAGCCAGATATACAGGCATCTGAAACTGCGCGACGACCTGGTTCTCCACCAGGGCGGAGAGATCGCCTGGGCGCTGAGAAAAAATTGCCCGCGCCTGAAAAAACTGGTCGACCGCTTCATCCGCAAACACCGCCGGGGGACCCTGGCCGGCAACATCATCATCAAGAACGACCTGGAAAAGAACCCGTGGGTCAGAAACCCCTGCACCGGGCGCGACCACCGGCGCTTTGAGCGCCTGGTTTCCCTTTTCCGCAAATACGGCCGCAAATATGACTTCGACTACCTGATGCTGATGGCCCTGGCCTACCAGGAATCGCGCCTCGACCAGAGCAAACGCAGCCCCTCGGGAGCCATCGGCATCATGCAGCTGATGAAAAAAACCGCGGCCGGCCCGAAAATCGACATTCCCCACATCGAGAAGCTGGAAAACAACATCGCCGCCGGCACCAAGTACCTGCGCTACATCTACGACCGCTACTTCGCCGGGGATCCCAAAATCGACCAGCTCAACAAGATGCTTTTCACCCTGGCCTCCTACAACGCCGGCCCCGGCAAGATTGCCCGGATGCGCAAGCTGGCGGCCCGGATGGGGCTGAATCCCAACATCTGGTTCAACAACGTCGAACTGGCCGCAGCCAAGAAGATCGGCCGGGAAACGGTCCAGTACGTCAGCAACATCTACAAATACTACATTGCCTACCGGCTGGCGGCCGAACGCCGGACACTGCAGAAAAGTTCCCGGTCAAGAGTGAAATAATGGGAATCCCGGCAGGATTACAGCTTGCAATCAGGCCGGCGGCGTGATAAACTGTACTCTTTCTATCAACATAATTACAGACCCCGGGAGCGATCCCGCCAAGGAGTAAAAAATGAAAAAACTGCGTTTTATCCTGCTTTTCGTCCTGATTCCCATCCTGATCAGCGCCTGCACCACGGTCGACACCAACCCGAACAGCGCCTCGCCCTCCCCGACGCTGGAGCGCATCGTCACCCGCGGCGAACTCATCGTCGGCACCGCCGGTTCGATGCCGCCGCTCAACATGACCAACAAGGAAGGCAAGATTATCGGGCTGGAGCCCGACATCGCCGGATTCATCGCCGCCAGCATGGGAGTCAAGCTGACCCTGAAAGCCATGGATTTCAACAAGCTCCTGCCGGCCCTCGAAGCCGGGCAGATCGACATGATCATGTCCGACATGACCATGACCGGCAAACGCAACCTGAAAGTCGCCTTCGTCGGCCCCTACTTCATCTCCGGCAAATCGATCCTCACTAAAAATGCCGAGATCGCCGCCATCGAGAAAGGCAGCGATCTCAACAAGCCGGACTTCAGCCTCACCGCCCTGGCCGGCTCCACCAGCCAGCAGGTGATCGACGGCCTCCTGCCGAACGCCAAGTTCGTACCCGCCAACGACTACAACCAGGCGGTCAAGATGGTCCTCGACGGCAAGGTTGACGCCATGGTCGCCGACTACCCGATCTGCCTGATCTCGGTTTTCCGCTTCCCCGGCCACCAACTGGCCACCACGCTCCGGCCCTTTACCTACGAGCCGATCGGCATCGCGGTGCCGGCCGGCGACCCGCTGATGGTAAACTGGCTGCAGAACTTCTTTGTCTCGTTCAAGGGCAGCGGTGAACTCGAGAGACTGACCCGACACTGGCTGGAAAACGGCGAATGGGTCAAAGACCTGCCGGAAATCAAGTAAAAATTCCTTATTTTCCCTTCCCCCCGGCCGGCCCGGGGGGAAGGGAAGCAGCGTGGCTGGCCCAAACCGAGAAAAAATGCCCAGTAAAAGACCCCGCAAACTGCATTTCAAGTTCAAGAACCTGCTGGCCTGGCTCTTTCTCTACCTCGTCCTGAGCCCGTTCCTGAAAAACCTGCCCTTCACGAGCCTGCTGTTCCAACTCCTGTTTACCGCGGTGCTGCTTTCCGCCATCTACACGATCCAGAAGAAAAACCATCTCTCCTCCAGGGGCGCCCTGGTCCTCCTGCTGCCCCTGATCGCGCTGCTCTGGCTCCACGCTTTCAAAGTACTCTCGATCAGCCCGGTCGTCATCAACATCCTGATCGCCCTCTACCTGGGGCTGATCGTCTATACTTTCGGCCGCTACATTTTCACGGCCCACAGGGTCGATTCGGAACTGCTGGCCGCGGCCCTCTGCCTCTACTTCCTGCTCGGCCTGCTCTGGGGCGCCATCCTGCTCCTGCTGGAAGAGATGGTGCCGGGCTCTTTTGCCGGCTCCGGCCTGCTCCAGGCCACCGATTTCACTTCCCGTTTTCTCAATTTCAATTATTTAAGTTTCGTCACCCTGACCACCCTGGGCTACGGCGACATCACTCCGCGTACCCCGGGGGCGATGGCCTTCTGCCAGGTCGAAGCCATCCTCGGGCAATTTTTCACGGCCGTCCTGGTAGCCCGCCTGGTCGGCATCCAGGTGGCCCAGGAACTGGGCGGCGGCCACACCAGGTTCCGAGACGACAATGACTGAGTCCCCCGTTTCCCAGCCCGATCTCGACCTCGACCAGGTAATCGCCTGTCACGGCTGCGACCTGCTGCTCGAGAACCTGGAGCCGGAACCCGGCGCCAGGCTCTGCTGCCCGCGCTGCGGGGAAATTGTCAAAACCAGGAAGATCGACTCGATCAACCGCACCCTGGCTTTCACTTTCTCCGGCCTGATGCTCTATCCGTTCGCAATGTTCGAACCAATCATGACCCTGGACACCATGGGCCTGCGCAACCAGGGCAACATTTTCTCCTGCATGACCAACACCTGGCATTCGGGCTACGGCTTCGTCGCCATTATCGTCGGTTTGACCAGCGTTTTCTTCCCGCTGGCCAAGCTGCTGCTGCTCTTCCTGGTCGCCCTGCAGTTGAAACAGGGGCGTTCGACCCCGACCCTGGCCCGCCTGATGCGGATTTACGTCCACCTCGACGAGTGGGGCATGCTCGAGGTCTTCATGATCGGCCTGCTGGTGACCATCATCAAGATTCACCATCTCGCCCACATTCACTACGACGTCGGCTTTTTCTGTTTCATCGGGCTCCTGGTCATGGCCCTGGGCTCGTCGCTCATGCTCGACAAGGAAGAGTTCTGGAAACGGATTGAACATGGAAAAACTTGATCTCCACCGCAGTCGGACGGCCATGGAGGCCGGCATCGGGGTCTGCCATGACTGCCACAAGCTCCAGTACCTGGGAGAGCTGCACGAAGTTCCCTGCCCCCGCTGCGGAGCCGCGATCCACTACCGCAAACCCAACAGCATCGCCCGCACCTGGGCCCTGGTCCTGACCGCCCTGGTGCTCTCTTTTCCGGCCAACCTGCTGCCCATCATGCGGGTCGACTTCATGGGCTCGTCCGATGCCTCGACGATCATGGACGGCATCATCTATTTCTTCCAGGAGGGTTCCTACGGCATCGGCGCGGTAATCCTGACCGCCAGCATCCTGGTGCCCTGTTTCAAGATCATCGGCATCATCCTGATCCTGCTGTCGATCCAGTTCCGCTGGCAGAGCTGGCTGCGGCACAAAACCATCCTTTTCCGGATTATCGAATTCATCGGCCGCTGGTCGATGCTCGACATCTTCGTCATCGCCCTGCTCCACGTCCTCGTGGAGTTCGGCTTCATCACCTCGATCGTTGCCGCCCCGGCTTCCAACTACTTCACCGGGGTCGTGCTGGCGACGATGTTCGCCGCCATCACCTTCGATTCCCGGCTCATCTGGGACGCGGATTCGGAACCCACCGTTCAATTTTCGGCCCGGCCGGATGAAACTTTTATCACAACCATGCAAGCAGGTGAATTACATGGAAAAACCAGTAGTCAAAAAACGTAGCGGCATCTCCCCGATCTGGATCCTGCCGATCCTCGCCCTGGTCATCGGCGGCTGGCTGCTTTTCAAAAGCTTCCAGGAAGCCGGCATCGACATCGTGGTCCACTTCGCCAACGCCGAGGGCATCACGGTCGGCAAAACCAAGGTCATCTACAAGGGCATCCCGATCGGGATTGTCCGCGACGTCACCATCGACCCCGGCATCGACAGCGTCTCCCTCCATATCGAGATGGACAAGCGCACCAAGCAGGGAATGGTCGAAGACACCACCTTCTGGATCGTCCGGCCCCGGGTCGAAGCCGGCCGCATCAGCGGTCTCGACACCCTGCTTTCGGGCAGCTACATCGCCGTGCGCCGGGGAGTTTCGAAAGTCGCCTGCCGGGAGTTCAAGGGGCTGCCCGAGGCCCCCCCGATAGCACCCAACGTCCCCGGTCTCCATATCGTCCTGCGGGCCCCGGAACTGGGTTCGATCCAGCGCGACACCCAGCTCTATTACAAAAACATCCCGGTCGGCTCGGTCCAGTCATACACGCTGGCCGAGGACGGCAGCGGAGTTCTGATCAAGGCCTTCATCCAGCCCAAGTTCACCCACCTGGTCCACACCAAGACCCGTTTCTGGAACAGCAGCGGAGTCCATTTCAAGGGCGGACTCTCGGGCTTCAAGTTCCGGATTGAGAGCCTGGCCGCGCTGCTTTACGGCGGCATCAGCCTCTACACCCCTTCATACCAGATGCGGAGCCCGGCCGCGGCCAACGGGCATGAATACCACCTCTACGAGGATTTCGACGATGCCGAGTTCGGCATCCCGATGAGCCTCAAGCTGCCCAGTGCCGACGGCATCGAGCCCGGCACCACCAAGGTCATGTACCGCGGCTTCAAGGCCGGGGTGGTGAACAGTCTCTCCTTCAACGCCGACAGCAGAACCGTAACCGCCAAGATCAGCATCGATCCGCGGGCCGAGTTCATCCTGCGGGAGGGCACCCGCTTCTGGGTGGTCAAACCGGAACTCTCCCTGAGACGAATCCGCCACCTGGAAACCCTGGTCAAGGGCTGCTATATCGCCTTCGAGCCGGGTGACGGCATCTACAAGGATTTCTTCGTCGCCGTCGATCCCCCCCAGACCGATGAAATCATGCCCAAGGGCAGCTATTTCACCCTGCTCACCGACAGTGCCGAATCACTGTCAATCGGGGCCCCGATTCTCTTCCGCCGGCTCAAGGTCGGCGAGATCACCGGCTTCGATCTCGGGCCGGACCGGAAAAAGCTTGTCGCCTCGATCCTGATTTACAAAAGGTACTGCGATCTCGTGCACACCAATTCGGTCTTCTGGAAAAGCGGCGGGCTTGACATCGCCGCCGGGCTCGACGGCATCAAGGTCGAAGCCGGCAGTATCGAGGCCCTGGTCGCCGGCGGCATTACCTTCACCAATCCCCCGGACGACCGCGCCCCGGCCCGGCCGGCAAAGGAAAAACAGCGCTTTACCGCCTTCGACAGCTACCAGGAGGCGGTCGCCCAGACCCCGGCCCTGCAGGAGCAGGGGCTTACGGTGCAGCTGAAAACCCGCAGCACCCGGGGCGTCACGACCAACTCCCCGGTGCTCTACAAGGATGTCAAGGTCGGCCGGGTCAAGGCTTTCCGTCTTGACCCGGAAGGCGACAATGTTCTGGTCGATGTTTTCATCAGCCAACCGTACACCCACCTGCTGCAGACCACTTCGCTTTTCTACGACATCAGCGGGGTCACCATCCAGGGGGGACTTTCCGGCATCAAGCTGGAAACCGGCTCGATCAAGAGTATAATTTCCGGCGGGGTCGCCTTTTTCACACCGCGGCCCGGCAAGCCCGCCGTCAACGGCACCGAATACATTCTCTACGACAACCTGGAAGAGGCCCAGGACATCAACAAAAAGATCGTCACCATCCGCTTCAACAATCCGAACGGGCTGAACGACAACCTCGATGTCCGCTACCAGGGCATCACCATCGGCCACGTGCGCAAGGTCGAGTTCCCGGCCTCGATGGCGGAAAGCGAGGGGGTGCTCTGCCAGGCCCTGATCGACCGGCGGGAAATCCGGCTCTTTACCACCGGAACCCGGGTCTGGCTGATCAAGCCGGAGGTCAGCCTGGCCGGGGTCAACAACCTGGACACCCTGATCGGGGGCTCCTACATCAACGTCGAGCCCGGCCCCGGCGAGCCGGTCGACCAGATCACGGCCCTGAACGGACCGCCGACCATCGCCCGAACCTTTTCCGGCCTCAACCTGATTCTCGAAGCCGACCGGCTGGGCTCGCTCAAGCAGGGTTCGCCGATCTATTACCGCCAGGTCAAAATCGGCCGGGTAACCGGATCACAGCTCTCCGACGACGCCCGCAAGGTGTTTATCCATGTCAACATCGTCCCGCCCTACAACCAGCTGGTCTACTCCGGCACCCACTTCTGGAACACCTCCGGCGTCCGGGTCCGGGCCGGGCTTTTTTCCGGGGTCAAGGTCAACACCGAATCGGTCGAGGCCCTGGTTGCCGGCGGCATCAGCATGGCCACCCCGGACGGCGAGAAAATGGGAGACAAGGCCGTCGCCGGCCAGCATTTCACCCTTTACCCCGAAGGCAAGGAGTGCTGGGAGAAATGGTCGCCGGCAATTTCACTGAAATAAAAGAAAACCAATCTTTTCACTTACACTGTCGAGGGCATGAGCATGTTGAAAAAATCACTCCTGAACGCCGCCGCCATCCTGGTACTGATCCTGGTCTCAGCGCTTCCCGCCGGGGCCGCAACCCCGCCGGGGGCCGCGCCGCTCCCGGCCCCGGCCCAGTTCCAGCCGCTGCCGATTCAACTCAAGGCCTCTAAACTACTGCCGGCGGCCATTATCACCGGGCCCAATTACCGGATCTCCGAAATCGTCCAGAATGACGGGGCCATCAACACCTACCAGTTCGACACCGGCAACGGTTTCTTTTTCGTCGAAAGCAACGCCGCCCTGCTGGAGCGCGTCAACGAACTCCGGGCCCTGGTCCAGTTGGACAAGCTCGAGCGCTCCAAAGTGTTCAAGGATTCCCTGGTCACAGGGGTCAAGGCTCCGGTCAAACTGGTCGGAGACCTGGTCACCTCGCCGGTCAAAACGGTCGGCAACGTGGTCAAGGGGACCGGCGGTTTCGTCAGCAACGTCGGCCGTTCGATCTTCAGTTCCGACCCCCACCAAGACAATGTCGTCAAGGTGGCCCTGGGCTACGACGCCACCAAGCGCAAATACGCCTTCGAGTTCCTGATCAATCCCTACACCAGCTACGAGCCGGTGATCGGCCGGCTGGGTGAAATCTCCCGAGCCTCGGTGGCCGGCGGCATCCTGCCGCGGGTGGCGCTGGCGGCGATCGGCGGCCCGGTGGCCACCGGCCTCGGAATCTCCTCCACGGCCCGCAGCATGAAACTCCTGGTACGCGACAACCCGCCCGGAAAACTGCGGAAAATCAATTTCAAGAAAATGGAAGAAATGGGAATTTCAGCCGAGGTCGCGGACGCTTTCCTCAACAACTACAACTACGACCCGGAAACCGCCACGATCCTGGTTGGAGAACTTGAAACCATGCGGGGAGTCAAGGGCCGCGAGTATTTCATCGCCGCCGCCACCCTGGCCAGCAGCCCGGCCCGGGCCCTGCTCTACCGGGTCACGGCCCGCATGCTGGCCGACTACCACCGGCTCGTGGCCCCGGCTGAATTCATGGGCATGATCAGCGGCCTGCCGTTCATCACCAACAAGGCGGGCATCCTGATCATGCCCCTGCCGGTCGACTACATCTTCTGGACCCGATCGGTCGCCGCTAAACTGCAGACCATCGACAACGGCATCGCCAAACTCATGGGCATCCGGGGCAAGTCAGTCTGGATCAGCGGCCGAATCGAACAACGGGCCGGCAGTGAGTTTGCCCGCCGGGGCTGGAAAGTGGTCCAGAACGTCATCCCCATGGTCAACCCCCGGCCGGCGCCACCGGCGGCCGCCCCGGCCGCCCCGACCACGCTGGAAAAAAAGTAAAAACAGGCCCCCGCAAACCCGCCGCAAGAATAAAAAAC
>WFRT01000237.1 GCA_015486445.1 Pseudomonadota bacterium
TTCGACTGCGTGATGCCGACCAGGAACGCCCGCAACGGCATGTATTTCACTTCCCGGGGTCCGCTTTCGATCAAGCAGGCCCGCTTCCGGGGGGATCCGGAACCGATCGATGGGGCCTGTAACTGCTATACCTGCCGCAATTTCAGCCGGGCCTATCTGCGGCATCTTTTTCGTTCCGGAGAGATCCTGTCCTCGGTCCTGGCGACGTTGCACAATCTCTATTTCTACCATCGACTGATGGCGGGGATGGGACGGGCCATCGAGGCCGGCCGGCTGGCCAGGTTCAAAGACGATTTTCTCCGGAGCTACCAGGCCGGTGAGTTGTAGAATCGATCCGGAATTTCGGATTGTTTTTTTATTATCTGATGGTGCTTATTTTATTCTGAAAATATTGTAACTATTCAGCCGAATACGGGGTCGGGCGCGGCTTTTCTTCGCTAAGCGTTAAGATTTCTGTTTTTCCAGCACTCACTACGCCCGCATTGCAAAACTCGCTTACGCTCAGACAGTTGCAATGCTTATGGGCTCCCGCTCGCTGGGAAAAACGACGAAATCTTTCCGAAACCGCTCAGAAAAACCACCCCCGCCCCCCCTGAAAGAGGGGAGATAGAATTTAGCTGAATAGTTACAAAATATTTAACCCCAGCAAGAAGGAGCAAGAAAATGTTAGGAGTAGCGTTTGCAATGGCCCAGGGTGGCGCGGCAGCCGGCGGCCAGGCCGGCGGTCTGGAAGGAATCAAGGCTTTCATCCCCCTGATTCTGATGTTCGTGATTTTCTATTTTCTCCTCATCCGGCCGCAGCAGAAGCGGCAGAAAGAGCACAAGCAGCTGCTGGCCAGCCTCAAGCGGGGCGACGAAGTGGTTACCGCCGGGGGGATCATGGGCAAGATTACCTCGGTGGCCGACACCTTCGTTACCGTGGAGATCGCCGACAAGGTGCGGATCAAGGTTGCCCGGGGACAGATCATGTCGGTGCTCAACAAGTCCGAAGGCTAGACCCCGAACCCGTATCTCCATTTTCAGTTATTATTTCTGGCAAGGTTTTTTTAAGGGTGTCAATAGATGATTAAAAGTGTCAAATTACGGCTGGTGATCGTGGCTTTTACGGTCATCCTGGCCCTTGTCTACCTTTTCCCGACGATGACCGGCGGCAACCTGCCGTCCTGGTGGGGGAAGGTTTTTCCCACCGAAAAAATCCACCTGGGTCTCGACCTCCAGGGCGGTGTTCACCTGCTCATGGAGGTCGATGTCGAAAAGGCCCTCGAGACTTCGACCGACCGTCTCGCCGAAAGCATGAAAAGGATGCTGCAGGACGAGAAGATCAAGGTTACCGACATTACCCAGTCCGAGACCGGGGTGCTCAATTTCAAGCTTGAAAATCCGGCCGATCAGAATCGCCTGATGACTTTTCTCGAAGGGCATCTGCCGGCCTGGAAGCATCTCGCCACCCAGGGCAATCTTGTGACCTACCGGATTTCCGACAAGGAGCGGCAGCGGATCGAAAAGCTGGCCCTGGAACAGGCGGTCGAGACGATGCGCAACCGGATTGACCAGTTCGGGGTTTCCGAACCTGAAATCCGGGCCCAGGCCGGCAACCGGATCCTGGTTCAGTTGCCGGGTATCAAAGACACGCGGCGGGCCATCGACCTGATCGGCAAGACCGCGCAGCTCGAGTTCAAGCTGGTAGTCGACGATATCGATCCCAACCAGGCGACCCCCGAGCAGCTGGGCGACAAGTACGAGATTCTCTACGAGCAGACCAAAGACCCGGAAACCGGGGCGATTGTCGGCAAGCAGGCTTTCGTGGTTGAGAAAAAGACCCAGATGACCGGTGATTACATCAGCAACGCCAATGTTCGCTTCAACAGCCAGTTCGGCGAGCCCTACGTCTCGATCGAGTTCAATGCCCAGGGGGCCAAGCTCTTTGACCAGATCACCGCGGCCAACGTCAAACGGCGGCTGGCCATCGTGCTCGACAACAATATCTATTCCGCTCCCGTTATCCAGGAACGGATTTCCGGGGGCCAGGCCCAGATCAGCGGCCGCTTCACGGCCAAGGAGGCCCACGACCTGGCCATCGTGCTGCGGGCCGGGGCCCTGCCGGCGCCGATCCGGATTCTCGAACAGCGGGCCGTCGGACCTTCCCTGGGACAGGATTCGATCCGCAAGGGTTTCATCTCGATGATCGTCGGTTTCATCCTGGTGGTCGGCTTCATGGTTCTCTACTACCGCCTGAGCGGTCTTGTGGCCAACCTGGCCCTGATTTTGAACCTGCTCTTTATCATGAGCATCCTGGCCCTGGCCCAGGCCACCCTGACCCTGCCGGGAATCGCCGGCATCGTTCTGACCATCGGTATGGCGGTCGATGCCAACGTTCTGATCTTCGAGCGCATTCGCGAGGAGTTGACCATCGGCCGGACGCCGAGGGCTAGTCTCGACAGTGGCTACAACAAGGCTTTCCTGACGATCATGGACGCCAACATCACGACCCTGATCGCGGCGGTGGTGCTCTACCAGTACGGTACCGGGCCGATCAAGGGGTTTGCCGTTACCCTGTCGATAGGAATCATTTCGAGTCTTTATACCGCGATTTTTGTAACCCACGTGGTCTTCGACTGGGTTGCCGAACGCCGGCCGTTGAAAAAGCTCAGTATCTGACCGGAGTTTCGGAACGCGAATTAACCAAAGAAACTTGTAACAGGAGTGGCGGCAGGCTTGCCGGGCCGAAACTTTTCAACCATAGAGAGTTTATTCCATGCAATTTCTAAGTCCAGACAGAATGCACATCGATTTTATCAACAAGCGTTTCATCTTCATGGCGATTTCAGCCGTCCTGATTATCGTCGGCATGGTGGCGCTGGTTACCCGGGGCCTGAACTACGGCATCGATTTTGCCGGCGGCACCATGGTCCAGGTTCGTTTCACCCAGAACGTTACCCCCGACGACATCCGCAAGGCCCTGGTCGGGATCAACATGGCGGATGCCTCGATCCAGCAGTTTGAAGATTCCGAAGCGCATGAATTCCTGATCCGGGTGGAAAAGTCGACCTCCGACCTGGTCGGGCTTTCGGACCGGATCAAGGTTGAACTCGAGAAAACCTTCGGGGCCGACAAGGTCGATATCCGCCGGGTTGAAATGGTCGGTCCCAAGGTCGGCAAGGATCTCCGCCGCCAGGGGATGTTCGCCATTCTCTACGCCCTGATCGGCATCCTGATCTATGTTACGGTCCGCTTCGAGTTTCGCTTCGCCCTCGGGGCGATCATCGCCCTGGCCCACGACGTCAGTATCACGGTCGGGGCCTTCGCCCTGCTGCAGAAGGAGTTCTCCCTCTCGATCGTGGCCGCTCTGCTGGCCATTGTCGGTTATTCTCTCAACGATACCATCGTCGTTTACGACCGCATCCGGGAGAACATGAAAAGTACCGGCAAGCGGGAATTTACCACGGTCATCAACGATTCGATCAACCAGACCCTGAGCCGGACGATCCTGACCTCGTTGACCACGATGCTGGTTCTGATCAGTCTCTTTTTTCTCGGCGGTGGCGTGATCCACGATTTTGCTTTCGCCATGATTATCGGGGTCACGGTCGGGACCTACTCCTCGATCTTTATTGCCAGTCCGATCGTCATTATGATGCAGCCCAAAGCCAAGAGCAAACAGAAGGCCGCGAAGAAATGACGCCCGGGCCCAAAGGGACGGGCCGGGAGATCGAAAACCATGCTTGAGGTCAGTGAAATTTTTTGCAGTTTGCAGGGGGAGTCCACGTTTGCGGGACTCCCCTGTGTTTTTGTGCGCCTGGCCGGCTGCAACCTCGAGTGCTCCTACTGCGATACCGGTTATGCCCGCCGCGCCGGGTCGGGCCGGCCGCAGGCGCTAGACGAGATTCTTACGGCGGTGGCCGGGTTTGGCTGCGACCTGGTCGAGGTTACCGGCGGAGAACCGTTGCTGCAGTCCGAGACCCCGAAGCTGCTTGATGCCCTGCTCGATTGCGGTTACACGGTCCTGGTCGAAACCAATGGCTCCCGCCCGCTTGCGGGGCTCGACGCAAGGCTGCACCTGATAGTCGACATCAAGACTCCGGGAAGCGGCATGCAGGAGAGTTTTGCGGCGGCAAACCTCGCCGCCCTGCTGCCCCATCACCAGGTCAAGTTCGTGCTTGTTGACGAGGCGGATTTTCACTGGTGCCGGGCCTTTATCCAAAAACACCTGGCAGACCATCCGGAGATTATCCTGAGTCCGGTAAGCGCCTCGCTGCCCCCGGCCCGGCTGGCTGGTCTGATCCTGGAAAACCGGCTCAAGGTCCGTCTCCAGCTTCAGCTCCACAAGCTTATCTGGCCCGCGGACGAGCGCGGACGATAGGACAAGCCATTTTTATGCGGGAGAATGAAAAATGGGTGCGAACAAGGCGGTAGTCCTGCTGAGCGGCGGGCTGGATTCGGCGACCGCGGCGGCCATCGCCAAAGACCAGGGCTTTGAGCTTTACTGTTTGAGCTTTTCCTATGGTCAGAAACAGGTGGTCGAGCTTGAAAAAGCCCGCCGCCTGGCCGGTTTTTTTGCGGCCCGGGAGCACCTGGTGCTCAACCTCGATCTCGGCCGGATCGGGGGCTCGGCTCTGACCGACAAACAACTCGAGGTTCCCAAGGAGGGCTCTGACCTGGAGCGGGAAGAGGTCATTCCGATTACCTATGTGCCGTCCCGCAACACGATTTTCATCGCCCATGCTGCGGCCTGGGCCGAGGTGGTCGGGGCCCGGGATATCTTTCTCGGGGTCAACGCCTTAGATTACAGCGGCTACCCCGACTGCCGGCCGGAGTTCATTACCGCTCTCGAGCGGGCCTTAAACCTGGGGACCCGGGCGGGAATCGAGGCTGATGATGGCGGCTGGCTGCGGCTGAGGACGCCGCTGATCGATCTCAGGAAGAGTGAAATTATCCGGCGGGGGATCGCCCTCGGGGTTGACTACGGGATGACGATCAGCTGTTATGATCCCGATGCCGCGGGCCGCCCCTGCGGTTTTTGCGACAGCTGCCGTCTGCGCCGTAAGGCCTTTGCTGAAGCCGGCATCGCCGACCCGGCCGGGGGCTGAACGTCTGTTGGATCCGAGTCGGCCCGGCGAAAATAAAAAAAAGCCCTTTCCGGACAGTTGCCGGGAAGGGCTTTTTTAAGTTCCTGTCGCCGGCCTGATGCCGGGATGACGGAGGCCCCGGTTTTCTTTTCATCGGAGGTGGGACCGGGGACCAGGGGACCAGCCCCCGGTACAGTTTCGCGGTTGTCTGTCAGTCGCGGCCGCCGCCCATGATCCGCAAAAGCATCAGGAACAGGTTGATGAAGTCAAGATAGAGGCTTAAGGCGCCGATAATCGCGCCTTTGCCGTTGGCGCCCTTGGTGTAGGCCAGGTACTTGAGGCGCTGGGTGTCGTAGGCGGTCAGCCCGACGAAGACCAGAACCCCGATGTAGCTGATGATCATGCTCATCTGCGAACTCTTGACGAACATATTGACGACCGAGGCGATGATGATGCCGATCAGCCCCATGAAGAGAAAGCCGCCGAGCGAGGTCAGGTCGCGCTTGGTCATCATGCCGTAGGCGCTGCAGGCGATGAAGGTGCCGGCGCAGATGAAGAAGGTCGAGGTGATGGTGGAGCGGGTGTAGAGCATGAAGATGCTCGACAGGGTCGCCCCGTTGAGAACGGCGTAGGCTATATAGAGCATCACCGCGGTTTTCTGCTCGATCTTTTCGATTCTCGCGGCCAGGGTGAAGACCAGTCCGAGTTCTCCGAAAATCAGCCCGTAGAAAACCAGCTGGTTGCCGAAGATGAGCTGCTGCAGGGCCTGACTGTTGGCCACCAGGTAGGCGACCACCCCGGTCAGGGCCAGGCCCAGCGCCATCCAGTTGTAGACGCCGTAGATAAATTCATTGACCGCGGTTTTCTCGCGGCTGGTAAGGGTCACGGTTTGCATCTTGGGTCTCCTTGGAGTTGTGTTTTTTTTGTTTTTTTGTAACTATTCAGCTAAATTCTACCTCCTCTCTTTCAGGAGGGGGCGGGGGTGGTTTTTCTGAGCGGTTTCGGAAAGATTTCGTCGTTTTTCCCAGCGAGCGGGAGCCCATAAGCATTGCAACTGTCTGAGCGTAAGCGAGTTTTGCAATGCGGGCGAAGCGAGCGCGAGGAAAAACAGAA
>WFRT01000238.1 GCA_015486445.1 Pseudomonadota bacterium
AGCTGCTGATGAGCCCCATGTTTTTGGTATTCAGCAGGACCCCGGTACGGCCGGTGGTGACGATGCCGATGGCTCGGACGGCTCCGCTTTCGGTTTGGTAGAGAATCGGGCTGCCGTCGTTGCCGGAGGAGAGAGAAACATTGTAGTCGATTAACTCCCAGTTGCCGGAATGGCGGCCCGCCTGGCCCGGCGCCAGGTACATATTATAGTTTATTTCATCGTTGTCGACGGGAACATAAAGAGGGTAGCCGGCAACCATGATGTCGGACGGCAGAGAAGAATTCGGCCCGCGAAATTCAAGGGGGATGTAGGTGGCGATGCCGTTGAAGATGGCGTCGAGGAGGATGGCGCCGAAATCAGAAGGGGTCGGTTTTTCGAAACAGTCTTCAGTATATTGTGTAAAAGTGGTGTTTGTCAGCAAGTTGTTTCCTAGGGCGACGCCGTAGGGAAAGCTCGAACCGTTCAAGTCTCTGTAGTAGGCCGGGGCGACCAGGATACTGTCCATCATGTGGTTTTCCCACCAGATGTTGTGTCCGGCGGTCAGGACGCAGTAGGGCGCGATCAGGAACCCGGTGCCGCGATAGTGGTTGCCGCCATCATTGATGATCAGTTGGGCGATGTCGTTGTATGGGGGTTGGGTGAGTTGGTCGAAGGGGACCGGGACCCGGTTTTCGCCCCCCCGGATGGTTGTTTCGGGGGAGGGAAAACCACGGGCCTCAAGCCTTGCCGAGAATTCCGGTGCTTCGGCGGCACTTCTGGCCGGGGCCGGGGAACGGACCTCGTCCCGCCAGCCGGCGGAAGCCGTAAGCAGGATGCGGGCGGCATCGGCCGAGAGCGGTTTTTTCTCCGGCTGGAGCAGGCTGACGGCCAGGCGGGGCTGGCCCTGGCTGTCGGTGAAGGTATATTCCCGCCATTCGTAAAGGGTGTTGGCGATCACCTGGAGAACCTGGTGTGAAGGCTGGTTTTCGTTCAGGCCCAGGGGACAGTCGCAAAGCGGCAGATCCCGGTTGAGAGCGAGCCCCCGGCTCTCCATGTAGCAGGGCAGCTGGCTCCAGGTCACCCGGTCGACAGCGGCCCGCACCGGGCCGGCTGCAAACATGACGGCAAGCAGGGAAAGGGCCAGCAGCAGGGACCACGGTTTCGATATTCGATTTTCATTCCGGTTCATCATATCCTCCCGTTGTCATGATTCTTTGCCCGGATAGACCGGCCGGCCGGGCGCTTTGCCCCCCGTTTCCAGACTTGTCGTAGACCGGGAGAGCGCCTTGCGCCCGGGCTGATCCTGCCTATTATAACACCAGTGTATATAGTGATGCAGTATGACAAGTCAACGGGAAAAAGGTTTTTTCGAAGGTAACTATTCAGCCAAATCCGGGGTCGGGCGCGGCTTTTCTTCGCTAAGCGTTAAGATTTCTGTTTTTCCACGCGCTCGCTTCGCCCGCATTGCAAAACTCGCTTACGCTCAGACAGTTGCAATGCTTACGGGCTCCCGCTCGCTGGGAAAAACGACGAAATCTTTCCGAAACCGCTCAGAAAAACCACCCCCGCCCCCTCCCGAAAGAGGGGAGATAGAATTTAGCTGAATAGTTACTTTCGAAGTTTCTGAAAGGTTGTCCCGGTTTCAGTCAGTTGAATCAAAGGGGATCGCGCTGAGGCCGGCCTGCCACAGCTGGTTGGGGTCGGCGACATCGTTGGCGGTGTTGGAATAGAGGAGAAAGGCGGCGATGGGGCGGGAGGCGTTGAGGAGGAGTTGGCCGCCGGCAAGGGGTTGGTGAAAAAGCTTTTCGAGGTCAAGGTTGAGGCTGCCGCCGGCCGGGATCGAGGCGGCGGCGGTTTTTCTGGTGCCGTCGGGCAGCAGGCAGGTAAACTGCAGGCTTGCCGGGGCCTGGGGGTCGGGATTGCAGGTGATTACCGTGGAGTGCCAGGCCCCGGCCGCGACCAGGTGGGGGAAGAGCATTTTCTGCTGGAGCCGGGTCTGCAGGTCGATGTCGAACATGGTCGAGGGCTCATCGCGGCCGACCAGGGCGAAACCGTAAACCGGACCGGTCGCGGAGATTTTGAGCCAGCCGGTGGTACAGTAGGGGTTCTGATTCGGGGTGCAGGCAAAAGCGTTCTGGCCGAAGGCTTTGATTTCCAGGTACTGGCTGCCGACCGGGTTGCCGTCGGTTGCGAAATATTCCACCTTGACCTGGCATTCTTTGGGGTTGGGGTTGGCCAGGGCCAGGCCGGTCCAGGTTCCCTCCCGGCTGCAGAAATAGGGAATGCAGCCGGTTTGGGAGAATGTGGAAACCGGGGTGTAGGCGAGCCAACTGCGGATGAGTTCTTCGTTCAGCGAGGTCAGCAGGGTTCCTCCTCCTCCCGGCATATTCAGGTTGCGCCAGGTGGTGATGCCGATGATCCGGACCTGCCCGAGGAGGTTTTTGTAGCAGACCGGGCTGCCGCTGTTGCCGCCGAAAACCGGGGTCGTGAACCAGATGAACTGCTGATAATCCCCATCGGGAGAGTTGTAGGTCTGCCCGCTCGCCGACCAGGCGGCGTAGGAAGCGTGGAGGGCGGGGGTGGGGTAGAGCGGGTAGCCGGCGATTTCAACCTGGTTCGGCAGAGCCTGGCCCGGGTAGTGAAACTCCAGGGGCATGAAGGTCTTGATGTCGACGAAAGGTTGTTTGAGGAAAATGGCGCCGTAATCGAATTCACTGATGTTGATTGTGCTGCTTTCCCGGGTGAAGTCGAGATTGGTGCGGAGATTTTCTTGCGGGCACAGCTGCCTGCCGTAAGGCTCGATAATTTCAACGCCGTTGCCGGCGGGATACTGGGCCGGGATGACGGTGATGCTGTCAACCCAGTGGTCTTTCCAGAAAATGTTGTGGCCGGCGGTCAGGAAACAGTAGGGAGAGACCTGGAAGCCGGTGCCGCGGTAGGGGGAGCCCCGGTCTGAAATGTCAAGGCAGGCGATGGTGTTGCAGGGAAATTGTTCAAGACGAACCGGGTCGATGGTTTCCAGGTTGTTGAGCTCGGCGTCCCTGGTACTCCGGGCGTCTTCGTTTTTGGTCGGGATCCGGCAGGTGGTGGCCGGGTCGGCGGCCCGGGTGGTCGAACGGCGGCCGGCCGGAATCAGGTTTTGTTTCTGCCATTCGGCCGAAGCCGTTAAAAGCACCCGGGCCTCCCCTGCCGACAGGATTTGCTTTTGGGGGCGGTTCATGATCAGGGCCATCAGGCCGCGGCCGGCCGCATCCGTAAAGCGATATTCGCGCCACTCGTAGAGGGTGTTGGCGATTACCTGGAGAACGTGATGGGTGGGGTTTTTCTCGTTGATTCCCCGGGGACAGTCGCAAAGCGGCAGTTTCCGGTCAGGTTCGACCCCGCGGCTTTCGAGGTAGTAGGGCAGCTGGGGCCAGG
>WFRT01000239.1 GCA_015486445.1 Pseudomonadota bacterium
GTTTTCTGCAGGATGATCGCCCCGAGGGCGCAGAGCAGGGCGATGAAGATGTCGGTGATACTGTTGTGCATGGCGTAGGCGCCAAGCACCGAAAACAGGCAGACCACCGGGATCAGCAGGTTGGTTGGGGTCAGGGAGATGCGGGCGAAATAGGGGGCCATGAAGAGGCCCAGCAGGAGAAATATAATATTGGCGATAAAGAGCGAAAGGATGAAAGCGTAGGTCATTACCCCGTGGGTCGTGAAAAGTTCGGGCCCGGGAACCAGGCCGTGGATCAGCAACCCGCCCAGCAGGGCCGCCGAGACGCTGTTGCCGGGAATGCCCAGGGTCAGGGTCGGGACCAGCGAGCCGCCGACGCAGCCGTTGTTGCCGGCCTCGGCGGCGGCGATGCCTTCGGGATTGCCATGGCCGAAAAGCTTGGGGTTTTTCGAGCGCCGGCGGGCGATGTTGTAGGAGACGAAGGCGGCGATCGTCGCCCCTTCGCCGGGCAGGATGCCGATGATTGTGCCGACGAGAGAGCCCAGCCAGATCGGTTTGAAGATGCCTTTCGGCAGGGGGTCGCGTTTGATCTTGCGGGTCAGTTCCAGCTCTTCCTCGTTGACCACCCGGGTGGCGGCGGTCAACTCCAGCATCTGCGAGATCGAGAACATTCCGATCAGGGCCGGCATGAAGGCGATGCCGTCGTACAGGTCGGTGATGCCCAGGGTGTAGCGCAGCTGGCCCGAAATCGGGTCGGTGCCGACCACGGCCAGGACCAGCCCGAGGAAGCCGGAGATCAGGGTCTTGACCAGGCGGCTTTCATCCTCGGCCATCGAGACAATGCCGGCCAGGCCCAGCAGGGCGAGCAGGAAGTACTCGGGCGGGCCGAAGGTCAGGGCGAAGGTGGCCAGGGCCGGGGCCACGAGCAGGAGTACCAGGGTGGAAAAAACCCCGCCCGTGAAACTCGCCACGACCGAAACCTTCAGGGCCAGGCCGCCCTTGCCCTTGCGGGTCATCGGGTAGCCTTCGATGGCGGTGGCCACCGCGGCCGGGGTGCCCGGGGTGCGCAACAGGATGGCCGGAATCGACCCGCCGTACATGGCCCCGCAGTAGACGCCCCCCATCAGCAGCAGGCCGGTCAGCGGTTCGAGGGCGAAGGTTACCGGGATCAGCAGGGCGACGGCCATGGTCGCGGTCAGTCCCGGCATGCCGCCGACCATTACCCCGGAGGTTGTGCCCACGAAGATCGCAAACAGCGAAACCGGGGTCAGGAGAGCGTGCAGGGCCTGGAGAATCATGGCATGGTTACAAGATGCGGAAAAGGTTTGCCGCCGTCCGCGTCCGGAGGCTGTACAGGGTCTCTCAAAACAGGCCGCCTCCGGGCAGGGGGACTTCCAGCAGCCGGGCGAAAACCAGGTAGACAAAGAGCAGGATTCCGGCCGTCGTCAGGATGATGGTCAGCGGTTTGCGGGCCCCGAGGAGCAGCATCGCCAGGGGCAGGAAAATGGCGGAAGAGAGATAGAAGCCCAGCCGGTCAAAGGTCGCGGCGTAGACCGCGAGCAGCCCCAGCAGGCCCCAGAAGCGCAGTGGGCTGGCCGCAATCGCCAGTTTCTCTCGGCCATCCGGGCCTTCCGTTTCATTTTCGTTGTGCCGGGTGCGGATGAAGACGCCCAGCTCGTAGAGACACAAAAGCCCCAGTCCGACCCCCAGGAAACGGACGTACATGGCGGTCGAGCCCTGAACCATGGCCGGCCAGGCGGCGGTGCTGCGGTAGAGCAGCACCGCCAGGACCAGAAAGCCGATCAGCAGCAGAAGTTCGGTAAGGCGTTTCGACACCTTGCGGCCTACCAGGGATTCTGATCGTAGAATTTCTGGGTCTCGGCCTGGAGTTCCTTGAGGTATTGCAGGTATTCGGGCCCGGTCATCGGCAGCCGGAAGAGCACGCCCTTGTCACAGTCGGCGATAAAGCCGGGATCCCGGTTGACCTTTTTGAGCAGGTCGTCGAGTTTCGCGGCAACCTCTTTGGGCAGGCCGGCCGGGGCGATAAAGCCGCGGGTCGCGGTCATGCTGATCGGATAGCCCTGCTCGGCCGCGGTCTTGACGTCGGGCAGGATTTTCGAGCGCTTGTCGGCCAAAATGGCGATAATCCGGGCCTTGCCGGCCTTGTGCTGGGCCTGGAGCTGGGAGAGGTTCATGAAACTGGCGTCGATGTGGCCGCCGAGGATCATCGCTTTCTGTTCGGTCGAGCCCTTGGTCGGCAGAAGGTTGAACTTGACCCCGGTCTGCTGCTCGAACTTCTTGGCGGCGACGAAATCGTCGGAACCGATGCCGTTGACCGCCGCGGTCAGGCTCTTGGCCTTGGCTGCCGCGATGAATTCCTTGAGATCCTTGATCGGGCTCTTGACCGGCACGGCGACGATCAGCGGATCCTGCATGGCGTTGCCGATGATATGGAAACTGTCGAGGGTGTAGCGGGCCCGCTTGGAGACGATGTGGGCGACGATCTGGGTCGTGAAGTCCATGCCGATGGTGTAGCCGTCGGGCCGGGCCCGGGCGATCTCGTTAAAGCCCTTGAGGCCGCCGGAGCCGGGCACGTTCTTAATCACGAACACCGCTTTCGGCCAGTAATTCTTGGCCGCCTTGATGAAGAGCCGGGCCGAAGTGTCGGTCGAGCCTCCGGCCTTGGAGGGGACGATGATGGTAATCGGTTTTTCCGGGTAGGAGGCCAGGGCCCCGAGGGGCATTACCAGAACCAGGGCGAGAACCAGCAGCACGATTTTACGCATGACAAACTCTCCTTTGCTTAGGGCAGGGGTCGGGGTGTAGCGACGGGGAGGGGATGAACCCCCGCTCCCGGCCACGGCCCCGGCAAATTGAAGATGTTTCCGGCCGGCAACAGGTCTCAAT
>WFRT01000240.1 GCA_015486445.1 Pseudomonadota bacterium
CGAGTGGCCGCCGAGGTGGAAGAAATTGTCGTCGAGGCCGACTTTTTCTAATCCGAGCAGTTCCCGCCAGATGGCGGCCAGGCGCTTTTCGGTTTCCGTCTCCGGCGGCCGGAGATTATCCTGTAAGGAAATATCGTCCCCGCCCGGCCGCGGCAGGGCCTTGCGGTCGATCTTGCCGTTCGGGGTCAGGGGAAACTCTTCCAACTGGACGAAATGCTGTGGAATCATGTAGCGCGGCAGGTGTTCGGCAATCAACCGGCGCAGTTTTTCGGTCTGGATCTTTTCATTCGACCTGGTGATGAAGTAGGCGACCAGTCGTTCGTCGCCCGGTTTGAACTCCCGGGCCAGGGCTATGACCTGGCTGATTGCCTTGTGCTTGAGCAGGGTCTGTTCGATTTCACCTGGCTCGATACGAAAACCGCGCAGTTGGATCTGCTGGTCGCAGCGGCCTAAGTATTCAAGTTCCCGCTCCGGGGTCAGGCGGGCCAGATCCCCGGAGCGGTACATCCTTGTCTCTTTGCCGTCGACGGTGCGGGTCAGAAAGCGTTCCCGGGTCAATTCCGGCAGGTTGTGGTAGCCTCTGGCGACCCCGATACCGCTGACGTGGATCTCTCCTGCGGCACCGACCGGCACCGGCTGTTTTCGGGCATCCAGGAGGTGAATCTGCCAACCCGGAATCGGCACCCCGATCAGGCTGCCGCAGTTCCTTTCGGCATCTTTTTGGTTGATTCCGCGGTAGGTGACGTGAACCGTGGTCTCGGTAATGCCGTACATGTTGACCAGGGCGGGTTGTTTGTCACCGTAAAGTTCGAACCAGGGCTTGAGCTGTTTGAAGTTCAAGGCCTCGCCGCCGAAGATGACCAGCCGCAGGTCGGTCTTGGTCCCGCCGGACTTGCGGCAGCTTTCGATGAAGCCGTAAAAAGCCGATGGCGTCTGGTTGAGGACGGTTATTTTCTCTTTTTTTACCAGTTTAAGAAAATCCTCGGGCGAGCGGCTGATATCGAAAGGAACGATAACCAGGCGGCCGCCATGCAGCAGGGCGCCCCAGGTCTCCCAGACTGAAAAATCAAAGGCAAAGGAGTGAAACAGGGTCCAGTTGTCTTCCGGGCCGAAATCGTATAATTTTTCCGTGGCCGCGATCAGTCCGGCCACGTTGGCATGGCTGACGCAGACCCCCTTGGGCCGACCGGTCGAACCCGAGGTGTAGATGATGTAGGCGGTTGCCTCGGGATCGGTGTCAACAGCGGGATTGTGGTCGGGAAATCCACTCTCAATCAATTTGTCGAGTTCGGGGCGGAAAATTCGGCCGTTGAACGCACCCAGCTGTTTTTCAAGCTTCTCATGGGTCAGGAGAAACGGGGTGTTGATGTCTTTGATGATGTATTCAATCCGGCTTTGGGGATATTCCGGATCCAGCGGGACGTAGGCGCCGCCGGCCTTTTGAACCGCCAGGATGGCGACCACGGTTTCCAGTTCGCGCCCCAGCAGGATGGCGACCGGGGTCTGCGGGACGAGGCCTTCGGCGATGAGCTGATGGGCGAGTTTGTTGGCCAGGGAGTTAAGCTCCCGGTAGGTCAGGGTCCGACCTGATAAAGTCAGGGCCGGGTTGTCGGGTGTGGCCCTGGCCTGGACGGCGAAAATTTCATGAATCGGCAGGGCTTGGCGCCGGGGGAAAGCCGTCTCGGTCCGGTTCCATTGCTTGAGCCGGGATCTTTCACTGTCCGAGAGCAAGGGCAGTTGGGATATCGGCCGGGTGCGGTTTTCGGGCAGGTTTCCCAGCAGGGTCAGGAAATTGTCCTGCAGCCTGGCAATGGTTTCCGGATGGAAGAGATCGCTGCAGTATTCGGTTTCCAGGCTGGCCTGGTGGCCGGCATAGTGGAACCAGGTTGAAATATCGGTGACGGCGCCCCGGTGGTCGCAGGAGAGCCAGTTTATCCTGGCCTTGCCCAGCGAATCGGGGCGGTTCTGTTCTTCGATGAAGGTGAAAAAATTCTGTACCAGCGGGGTGCGGTCGGGAGAGTGTTTCGGGGC
>WFRT01000241.1 GCA_015486445.1 Pseudomonadota bacterium
AGTTTTTGGTCGCCGCCGGCCAGATCGACGCCCGCCAGCAGGGCCCCGGTAATCATGGCCCCGGTTTTGCGTTGGTGCAGGGTTTCCAGGAGATCGTCGGCAGCTTCCGGAGTCAATCCTTTTTCCTGGTGCAGTATGTCGATGGCTTGGCCTCCGACCATGCCGGCGGAGCCGGCCGCCCGGGCCAGCCCGGAGATTAGCTTGATACGGGTGGCGGGATCGGCTTCAATCTCCTCGGCGAGGATGCGGAAAGCCTCGGTCAACAGTCCGTCCCCGGCCAGAATCGCCATGGCCTCGCCGAAAACCCGGTGGCTGGTCGCCTTTCCGCGGCGCAGATCGTCATCATCCATGGCCGGCAGATCGTCGTGAATCAGGGAATAGGTGTGCACCAGTTCCCAGGCCGCGCCCACCGGCAGGGCCCGGTGCCAGTCCGCAGCCTGCAGCCGGTAGGCCATGATTACCAGGACCGGCCGCAGGCGCTTGCCCCCGGCTTCGAGACTGTAGTGCATGGCCTGGCCCAGGGGGGCGGCGTAGCGGTCGATTACGGCATCGGCAAACACCTGTTTTTTCAGCCACTCATCGATGGCCGGCACGTATTCCTCAAAGGCCCGGGCCAAAACCGGCTTCATTCCGCAAACTCCTCGAGCCGGGCGCCGTCGGGCTCGTCTTCGTCGGCAACCAGGATCTTGACCTTGGCCTCGACCTCGTCGAGGCGCTGATGGCAGAAGCGCATCAGTTTCACCCCTTCTTCAAAAAGTTTCAGGGATTCAGTCAGGGAAACCTCTTCGTTTTCCAGGCGGGCCACGACCTCCTCGAGCCTCTGCATCGCCTCTTCAAAATTCTTTTTCGCCATTGAATTCACCGGCCGCCGTCCTGGCGGAGTCCTCTGGTTGCGGTTGCTATGATGGTTGCGCCGTCTGCACAAGCCCCCGGCCTTCAAGAATGGTTCGCCTTCGTCCACGGGGGACGGAGCAGCAATCGGCTTAAACGGGCAAACTCGAGGGGGTCGACAAAGATCCCGTTAATCTTGACCCCCCAGTGGAGGTGGGGGCCGGTTACCCGGCCGCTGCGCCCGGAATAACCGATAATCTGCCCCCGGGACACCCGCTCCCCGGCCCGACAGTTGAATTTGCTCAAGTGCATGTAGAGGGTGAAGATGTCGAGTCCGTGGTCGATGATCACCAGGTTGCCGCTGTAATAGAGATTTTCCGCCAGCACCACCCGACCGTCGGCCGCGGCCGGCACCGGGACCCCGACTTTGGCCTTGTAGTCGATGCCGCCGTGCGGGGCCTTGGGCTTGCCGTTGAGCAGGCGGCGCCGGCCGAAAGGCGAAGTGAGCGGGGCCTGCAGCGGGGGCTTGACCGGCCGGGCCAGCAGCAGTTGATTCCCCGAGGAGGCGTAGACCTGGTGCAGGAGCTTGCGGTCGCGCTTGATCCGGGCCAGGGTTTCGGGCCGCATCGGGGTAACCATCTTTTTCGGCAGGGTCAGTTTCTGGACCCCGTAGTCGTGGGCGGTCACGGTAATCTCCAGTGCGACCCAGCCGCCCGGGGTGGCAACTTCGCACTTGATTGTCTGGGGCCCGGGACGGGTGCCGAGCGGGATGGCGACGACCGTCATCTGGCCGCCCGGAACCCGTTCCAGGGGAAAGTCGCGCCCGGCGAACACGACCCGGCTGAAACCGGGGTCCCGGTCGTCGGCGGGCCGGCAGAAAAGAGCCAGGGCCTGGCCCGGCCGGGGCCGGGCCGGAGAAAAATAGAATTCATACCCGGATTTAAGAACCCGGGTAAAACCTTCGCTCGGCTTGGAGGCCGCGCCGGCCGGGGTCGAAGCCAGGCAGCAAAAGCCGATTAACAATGTCAGTAAAAAACTGCGGCCGCCACGGCGGATAAAATTCATCTCTCGGCTCCTGTCAGATCTGCGGGTTCAGTCGTTCTGGTCACAAAAAACCTCTTCCACCCGGGCCCGGGCCCGGCCCCGGGCAAAGGTCAGGTCGAGCCGGTCGCCGGGAGCCAGTTTTACGCTGTCGTCGACGACCCCCGGGGCGCCGATTTTTTCGACCACGGCATAGCCCCGTTTCATGAC
>WFRT01000242.1 GCA_015486445.1 Pseudomonadota bacterium
GGGAGGCAACCTTGCCCAGCGCGGCAACCGTCTCCGGGTAGGGATGACCGATGCCGACCGCGTACCCCCGGGAACGGGCCACCGCGATCAGCACCCCGACCTGTTCCAGGATGGCCTTTACTTCGGGCCGGTTGTCGAGAAAGACATCCCTCTGCAAAACCGGGATCCCGGCCGCAGCGGCCTCCCGGCCGGCCACCGTATCGTTAATTGTCCGGCTGTCGATGAAAAACAGCCCGGTGCCGGCCAGGGCCCGCATGACCAGTTTCATCTTCTCCCGGTCCTCGGTCAGGCGCGAACCCATGTGGTTGTTGACGCCGACTATCCCGGGAACCGCCTTGAGATCGGCATCCAGGACCCGGCAGAACTCATCTTCGCTCATGCGGCAAAAAAGGGCGCCGGGACCGGGATCCATCCGCGGCCAGTTGCGGGGCTCCATCGGCAAATGAAGCATGACATCATGGGACTGGCGGACAAGCAGTTCGGCGACCCGCCGGGAAGCCGGCAGATGGGGAAACACCGCGAAAGTCAGCGGCAGATCGAGCGCGGCCAGTTCCCGGGCCACTTTCAGGCTGCGGCCCATGTCGTCGATAATGATCGCGATCTGCGGCCTGTCGCCCTGTTCCATGAGGTCGGGAGGCGGCCGCAGGGAGGTCAATTCAGCAATCAGGACAACCCGGTCCCCGGAAATCAGCAGCAGGGTAAAAACCCCGCTCACCGGATCGGTGGCGGCCAAACAGTCAAGCCGGGCATCACGCTGGAGAGTCTCGCGGAAAACTTTCAGCCCGGAACTGAAAAAAGGCTTAAGGCTGCGGTATCTTCCGCTCAGGCGCACCCGCTCCCAGGAACCGCTGCCGTCGCGAACCTCCTCCCAGTCCTCCGCGATATCGCCTTCCGGCGGCAGGCAGCCGGAGAGCCGCCGCACCAGTTCTTCGGCCATCCGGGCCAGTTGCGGCCGGGAGACGCCCTCTTCAGTCCGGGGTCGGTTTTGTCCCCGCCGCAACTCCAGGGACGCCGGCGCTGCAACCTGAACGGGTTTTGCCCGGCCGGCCAGGAGCCAGCCCAGGAGAAAAAAAAGGGCGGCGGCAACCAGGCCCAGAAAGGCAAATGCCGCCAGTTTCCGGGAAAAAACCGGGCTCCGGTCATCACCTTTCATCGCCACCTTGTCTGCCGCCCGTCAAAAACTATCTACTGAGCCGCAGACATCTGTTTGAAGACCTGCCACCCTTTGAGCAGTTCCACGGCCCTGACCATCTGGATATCATTGCGCCACTGATCCTGACTGTCGACCTCGGGCTGCTCCTTGTCCGGCTCCGCTTTGCCGGCTTTGCCGTCTTTTTCTTCACCGGCCGCCGGAGCCTGCAGTTCTTTGCCGGTTTTGGCATTGATCTCGAAATGGCCCTTGAGATCCTTCTCCTTGAGGTTGTGCATTATCCCCCGGTCGTTGTCACGCTGGACCACGGTGCCGGCCTCGACCACGATATCGGGTTCGATCCCCTTGGCCTGGATGGAGCGGCCGGACGGAGTGTAGTAGAGGGCGGTGGTCAGACGCACGGCGGAGCCGTCTTCCAGCGGGATAATTGTCTGCACCGAGCCCTTGCCGAAAGTCTGGGTTCCCATCACCAGGGCCCGTTTGTGGTCCTGCAGGGCACCGGCCACGATCTCCGAGGCGCTGGCGCTGCCGCCGTTGACCAGGATAACGATCGGGTAATCCCCCTCGGTGCCGTCGTCATAGGCCTTGTAGCTCATGTTCTGCTTGTTGATGCGCCCGTCGGTATAGACGATCAGGCCCGATTTGAGAAAGTAGTCGGAAACCTTGACCGCCTGCTGCAGCAGGCCGCCGGGGTTGTTGCGCAAATCGAGCACCAGCCCCTTAATCTGATGTTTTTCCTTGAGTTCCTTCATCCTCCGGTTGAGATCGGCATAGGTGCGCGACTGGAACTGGGTCAGGCGGATATAAGCGATGTTGTCGGTCAGCATCCGGCTCTTGACGCTGACCACCTTGATGATATCACGAATTATCTTGACGTCGAGAAGCGATGAGAGACCTTTGCGCATGATCGAAATGGTGATCTTGGTACCCTTGGGCCCGCGCATCTTTTTGACCGCTTCCATCAGGGTCATGTCCTTGGTCAGTTCACCGTTGATCTTGATAATCCGGTCGCCGGCCTTGATCCCGGCCCGAAACGCCGGGGTGTCTTCGATCGGGGAGACCACGGTCAAAACCCCGTCGCGAATCGTGATCTCGATACCGAGCCCGCCGAAGGAGCCCGAGGTTTCCACCTGCATCTCCTTGAACATGTCCGGGGGCATGAAACTGGAATGGGGGTCGAGATCGGACAGCATGCCCTTGATCGAACCGTAAACCAGCTTTTTGACGCTGACCTTCTCGACATAGTTTTTCTGTACCAGGCTCAAGGTGTCGGTATAGAGCTTGATATATTCATAAGGGCTCCGGCTCTCCTCTTCGACCTTGGCCTCCTTCTGCTGCTCCTCGCGGGCTCGGGAATCACCACTTAAAACGCCAAGATGCATCACCAGAAAGGCAGCCAGGGCCAGGAACAGGCCAAGCAAGATTGATTTGCCTTTATTCCTTTCAACCATTTGTAAAAACCTCCAGAAATTTGCTCGCAGACCTTCCGCCTCCGGCGGCCGTCCTGAATGGGAAAATTTTTTCATCATCCCGCGCCCTCGCCCAGTTGGGAAACCCAGGTCAACGGGTCTTCGGGAATTCCATCTCGTCTGATTTCAAAATAGAGCGAGGGCACGTCGCTGAAGGCCCCGGTGCCCACCTCGCCGATGACCTGGCGGCCCTTGACATAGTCATTTACCCGGCAGGACATCTGGCGCAAATGGGCATAAACGGAAACGTAGCCACCGCCATGATCGATTACCAGCAGGTTGCCGTAGCCTTTCATCCAGGAAGCGAAAACCACCTTGCCCGGATAGATCACCCGGACCGGGGTTCCGGGCGCGGCTTCGATCTCGATCCCCTTGTTGTTGGTCACGGTGGCAAAATCAGAATCTTTTTCGACCCCGAAAAAGCTGATTACCACCCCTTCCACGGGCATCGGCAAAGCCCCTTTACGGGAAGCGAAATCGGTCTCGGGAAGGCCCCCGGACTGGGTCAGCAGTTCCAGTTGTCCCGCCATTTTTTTAAGCTCGGCGACAAGCTCGTCATGGGCCCTGACCTGATGGCGGATTTTATACAGCAACTGTTTTTTTTTGGCAATGTTTTCTTCCATTTCAGCCACCTTGGCGGCCTGTCGCTGCTTGAGCTGCTGCAGAAAACTGCGATGTTTCTCCAACTCCTCGCGGTGTTTCCCGGCATCCTCCAAAAGCTTCCGGCAGTCCTGCTGCAGACGCCGGTCCGCCTCCAGTACGCACTGGCCATAATAGAGGGCATTGATTTTTTTCCCGAGGGAGATGTCACGGTCGAGGAAATCAAGCCATTTCCCCGGCGGCTGGCAGTATCGAGCCCGCAGGCGGCGGCAGAATTTAAGCTGCAGTTCCCTGTAGCTCTGCCCCAGACAGCCGGTTTCCGCCTCGAGGGCGGCAATCTTGCGACCGACCTCGGCCATCTCTTCATCAAGCCCCTTGAGTTCCCGCCGCAGAATCGCCCGGTTGCGGTTGAGATTGTCAATCTCCTGCAGGATTGAAGCCTGGCGCTGGCGCACCCGCTCGCCCCGGCGCTCCTCCTGGTGAATCTGATGGCGCAGGGTCCGCAGATCGCGCCGGACCGCGTTGCGGTCTCCCCCCGTCCCCAGCAGCGGCCCGGAGCCCGCCGCCGACGGCCAGAGGAGAAAGAGCAGCAAGAGGCAGGAGAGAGCTTTGCGCATGCTTATCAATCCCGGAAATTCCAGCGCGAGGAAAGCAGGAAGCCGGCAATCCCGAGGCCGGTTCCCAGGCAGAGAAAGACAACGATAAAAACGGGGGAAAAAAATTTCAGGCTGGCGGCAATCGGCCACTGCGGCACCTGGGCATGGAGCCAGTCACGAAAACTTAAGAAGCCGCCGTAAGCCAGCCCCAGGGCCAGCAGCGAGGCCAGCGTCCCCTGGAAAATGCCTTCCAGCAGGTAGGGCATGGCGACGAACCACCGGGAAGCGCCGACCAGGTGGAGAACCCGGATGATTTCCCGGCGGGAAAAGAGCGAGAGACGAATGGTGCTGGCAACGATGAAAACGGTCATCAGCGAGAGAAAGGCGGCAAACAGAAAACCGAAATACTTGACCACCCTGAGCAGTGAAAACAGATGGCGCAGCCAGCGGCTGCCGTAGACCACTTCCGCGACACCGACCTGGCGCTCGAGCTGCCGGGCCAGGTGTTCGACATCGCCCAAGCTGGAGACCTCGGCATCGAGAACCAGTTCGAGCGAGGCCGGCAGAGGATTTTCCGGCAGATCCTTGAGAAAGTCCTCGTCTTCGTCCAGGGTTTTGCGGAAGTTCTCCAGGGCCTGCTCCCGGGAAACATACTCCAGGCTGACCACCTCGTCGAGGTCCCGGCAATAGTTCTTCAGCTCCGCCAGCCGGTCGGCCGCGATATCGTCATCCAGGTAGACAATCACCCTGAGGTCTGAACGCCAGGCGGAAACAATCCGGGAAGCATTATTGTAGGCCAGGAAATAGAGGCTTAAAAGCAGCATGGCGACGGCAATAATCGAGATCGAAATCAGGTTTATAACCGGATGACGCCGGATATTATTGGCCGTCAGCTTGAGCAGGGGGTAGATATAACTGGGTTTGCGTATCATCAACAGGCGTCCGGCCAGACATAGGCTTGAAGCTGGCCCCGGTCGAGATAAAAGACCTTCTTCTTGAAACGCTGCAGCAGGGAACGGTTGTGGGTAACCATGACCACGGTCGTGCCCCGCTCATTGATGGTGTTGAAGATCTGCATGATCTCGTCGGCGATCTCGTAGTCGAGGTTGCCGGTGGGCTCGTCGGCGAGAATCAGATCGGGAGAATTGACCAGGGCCCGGGCAATCGCCACGCGTTGCTGCTCACCACCGGAAAGCTGGGGCGGAAAACGGTTTATCTGGCGCTCGATGCCGACCGTTTTCAGAACCTTCCAGACGGTCTTCTGGATCCGGCTCCGGGGATAGCCGGTAACCTCGAGAGCCAGGGCGACATTGTCGAAAACCGTGTAGCTGGGAATCAGCTTGTAATCCTGGAAAACGATTCCCATGCGCCGCCGCAGGCGGGCGATGGATTTAACCCGGGCCCGGCTGACGTCGATGCCGTTGACAACGATCTGGCCGCTGTCGGGGCTGAGGTCGGCAAACAAAAGCCGAAAAAGGGTGGTCTTGCCGGCCCCGCTGGGACCGGAAAGGTAGACGAACTCTCCCCGCTTGACCTCGAAGCTGACATCCTTCAAGACCATATCCGGGTAGTTGTAGCTCTTATTGAGATGAAAGACGCGAATCATCGGCTTCCAGATCCCGCAGCAAATCCCACAGGGGAGTACGATCGGCAAGCGGCAGTTCGAGATCGTGGACTCCGTTTCGGCTCCGGGCCTCGATAATCCCCTTCTTGAACCCCTTGCGTCCCAGGGTCAGGCGCAGCGGGATGCCCAGCAGGTCGGCATCCTTGAACTTGACCCCGGGCCGTTCGCCGCGATCGTCGTAGAGCACCTCGACGCCCCGTTTCTCAAGATCGCCGTAGAGCGTTTCAACCGCCGCCGTGACCTCCTCCGACTTGGGATCGAGATTCAACAGGGCCACCTTGAAGGGGGCCAGGGCCCAGGGAAAGATTATACCATTCTCGTCATGGTTCTGCTCGATCGCGGCGGCCACGGTCCGGCCGATGCCGATGCCATAGCAGCCCATGATCATCAGCCGCTCTTCACCCTCGGCATCGAGAAAGGTGGCCTTGAGCTTCTCGCTGTACTTGGTACCCAGCTTGAAGATATGGCCGACCTCGATGCCCCGGTCGAGGCGCAGTTTTCCCTCGCAGCGGGGGCAGGGGTCTCCGGGTCGCACCGTTACCAGGTCGTACAACCTGTCGGCCTTTAAATCACGCCCCCAGGCCACATTTCGCAGGTGGTAGCCGGCCCGGTTGGCCCCACAGACAAAGGTTCCGACAAGCGGAATGCGACGGTCGACCAGAACCGGAACCGAAACCTCGAGCGGACCAAGATAGCCCACCGGCAGGCCGAGCTCCTCGGCAACCCGGGCCGGGGGCGGAACTTCCAGCCATTCCGCTCCCAGCGCGGCCCTGACCTTGACTTCGTTAACCTCGAAGTCGCCGGGAACCACCACCATGCAGAAACCGAGATCACTTTCAAAAATCATGCTCTTGGCGATCTGTCCGGCTGCCACCTGGAAAAAAGCGGCCACTTCCTCAACCGCGGCGCACTCCGGGGTCGCCACCGCCTCCGGGGCCGGCAAATCCTCCACAATCTCCGCGGGCGCTTCCGGCACCCGGCTTTCGGCCTTTTCGATATTGGCAGCATAATCACAAGCGCTGCAGCTGGCCACCGCGTCTTCGCCGGAATCGGCCAGGACCACGAACTCATGGGAAAAGCTGCCGCCGATCGTGCCGGAATCAGCTTCCACGGCCCTGAAATTGAGCCCGCAGCGGGAGAATATCCGGCTGTAGGCTTCCCGCATGAGCTGATAACTGCGCCCGGCGGCGGCATCGTCGACATCGAAGCTGTAACCATCCTTCATGATGAATTCCCGGCCCCGCATCAAGCCGAAACGAGGCCGGATCTCATCCCTGAACTTGGTCTGGATCTGGTAGAGATTGAGCGGCAGCTGGCGATAGGAACGAACCTCGTGGCGCACCAGGTCGGTAATCACCTCTTCGTGGGTCGGGCCGAAGCAGAACTCCCGCTGGTGTCGATCCTTCAGGCGCAGCAGTTCCCTGCCATAGAAATCCCAGCGGCCGCTCTCCTGCCAGAGCTCAGCCGGCTGAACCGCCGGCAGCAGAACCTCCTGGGCCCCGGCCCGGTTCATCTCCTCGCGGACAATGTTTTCAACCCGGCGAATGGCCATCAGGCCATAGGGAAGATAAGAGTAGATTCCGGCCGCCAGCCGGCGGATCATCCCGGCCCGAAGCATCAAACGATGGCTGACCACCTCGGCTTCCGAGGGAACCTCTTTCAAGGTGGGCAGATGCATTGATGAAAAACGCATAAAAGAGCTGTCCTCATGTTTCCGGCACACCTTAGTTTGCCAAGTTGGGCATGGCGCCGGCCAAAGGTTGCAAAAAAGAAATTGTTCACATCTTGTAGAAAGTACGCACCAACTTGTCAAGCATAAAAAAGCCCCGGCTCGAATCGAGCCGGGGCCTTGGGGTCTGACCTGGAACCGGTCGGCTTAGAGTTCGCGCCGGTCGGCCATGTCGAAAAGTTTACGCTCTTTCTTCTCGTGGATGCCAAGAGCTTCACGCTTTTTGTCGATGTGAGCAATCATCTTGGCGGCATGCTCGTAGGGATCGGCGGCGAAATCCCAGGTGGCGCCGACTTCACCTTCGAGACCTTTGAAGAGATGCTCTTTGAACTTGGTCCCTTCGAGAACCGGGAAGGAGGCACCGAAGACGGTGTAGACACCGGAGGAGACGAAGTACTGACCAATCGAAATCGCCTTTTCACTCATCCACTCGGGAGCCGAACCGGCAACCGGAAGATCGGAGATCTTTTCACCGAGGCCGCCGATATTGGCCATCTCGGCCACGGCAATCAGGATACGGCTGTTGTCGACACAGGAGCCGACACTGAGGACCGGCGGAATACCAACGGTCTCACAGACTTCGGCGAGGCCGTCGCCGGCAAACTTGGCGGCTTCCGGAACCAGGAGTCCGGCCTTGCCGGTGGCGATCGTCGAACAACCGGTCTGGACTACGAGAACGTTGTTCTTGATCAGTTCCTTGACGACTTCGACATGCACCCAGTCGTGCTTGACCCGGGGATTGGTGCAGCCGACCACACCGGCCACACCGCGAATCCGGCCGTTGATGATATTGTCGTTCAGCGGCACATAGGAGCCGCGGAAGGTACCACCGAGGTGATAGGTGATGCTCTCATGTGAAAAGCCGTGAATCCCGATGTGCTTGTTCTGCGGAATCTCAACCGGTTTGGAGCGGTTTTTGAAACGCTCGATCGCCAGTTCGACAATCTTGTCAACGCACTCGCGGGGATTGGACTCATCCAGCTGAATATGGGTGGCGCCTTCAATGTGGGCCCGGTAATTGGTGGTGATGAAGGGAGTGCCGTAACATTCGGCAACCGGGGAGAGGCCCTGCTTGATGCACTGGACGTCAACCGCCATGACATCGACGGCACCGGTTACCAGCAGCGCCTCAGTCGACATGAAGTTACCGGCATGGGGAACCCCGTGACGGGAAAGAACCTCGGCCCCGGAGCAGCACATCCCGGCCAGGTTGAGGCCTTCGGCGCCGGCGGCCTTGGCTTTTTCAATCATCTTGGGGTCGTTGACCGAATCGATCATCGCCTCGAACATGATCGGCTCATGACCGTTGATGACGACGTTGACCTTCTTCTCCTCCAAACAGCCCATGTCGACATAAGCCTGGATCGGTTTCGGGGTACCGAAAAGAATATCGGAGATTTCGGTGGCGACCATCGATCCGCCCCAGCCGTCGGACAGCGCGGTGCGCTGGAACTGACGGGAGATATTGACATACTCCTGGTCGACGCCGATATGGGTGCGGTGCATCATTTCCATCAGCTCGCGCATGGCGCCGCGGGGCACGATGCCGAGTTCACGCCAGCGCTCCAGGGTCTTTTCCGGAACCCGCTTGGCGAAAGGAATTTCGCCTTCGACCTGGGTGTAGGTTCTTTCCAGTTCCTCGGCCAGTTCAACGGCCAGTTCCTTGATGTCACGGTCCTTGACCTCGCCGTCGACCTCGACGGTGGTCGGGATATCGAGGGTCTCACAGACGAACTTGAGCTTGCCTTCGTCCTTGATCCGGAAACCGTCAACCTTGCCATGGGCGACTTCCTTGAAGCAGTCCAGCATCCCCATGCCGTGGTCGGTATGGGCGGCGGCGCCGGCAACCACCATGCGGGCGAAGTTACGGGCGGCGATGGTGTCAATGGTGGCACCGCAGACACCCTGCTTGCCGTAGGGGTCTTTCGGGCTCAGACGGCAGGGGCCCATCGAGCAGTTCTTACAACAGGCCGAAACCGAACCGATCGGGCAGACCGACATGTCGTTGGCCCGGTTGAAGGCCAGGCTGACACCGTCTTTCTTGGCTTTTTCCAGCATCTGGATGGTACTGGGACAGATCGAAGCTTCCTGAATATTGAACTCTTTAGCCATGTTTTACTACCTCCTTGATAGCGTTAATAATGTACGGCTCAATTATTTCCCGGCCGCGGCCGGCCGGGATACTTTACATTAACAATTTGGAACTGCCGGATAAAAGCAAAAGTCGTACCAGAGACAAAAGCAAAAATTTTCGCAACTATTCAGCCAACTCCGGGGTCGGGTGTGGCTTTTCTTCGCTAAGCGTTAAGATTTCTGTTTTTCCTCGCGCTCGCTTCGCCCGCACCCCAAGGGCACTTCCGTTGGGCGCATGCAAAACTCGCTGCGCTCAGACAGTTGCAATGCTTATGGGCTCCCGCTCGCTGGGAAAAACAACGAAATCTTTCCGAAATCGCTCAGAAAAACCACCCCCGCCCCCACCTGAAAAAGAGGAGGTAGAATTTGGCTGAATAGTTACAAATTTTCCAGCCCGGCTCCACTCCCGGCAAAGATATTTCAGGACCGGGCGGTAGCAACAAGATTTCCAAAACCCCGGTGATGCGAATTTTTTTCGCTGTTGCGAATTTTTTTCGCGAAAAAACGGCAAAAGTTTAGAAGAGCTTCCGGCTGTCGAGCAAGATGGTGACCGGGCCGTCATTGACCAGTTCGACCTCCATCATCTCCCGGAAACACCCCCGCTGCACTTTAAGCCCTTTTTCGGCCAGGCCGTCGGCCACCGATTCGTAAAGGCGGCGGCCCAAATCGGGCGGGGCCGCAGCCTGAAAGGAAGGACGGTTGCCCTTGCGGACATCGCCATAGAGAGTAAACTGGGGCACTACCAGAATCTCCCCGCCGACCTCGGCCGGAGAACGCCGCATGCGCCCGGTTTCATCGGAGAAAATCCGCAGCCCGGAAAGCTTGCGAACCATGTAGTCGACATCACCGTCGTCATCTCCGGCCCCCACCCCGAGCAGCACCAGGAAGCCGACGCCGATGCTGGAAACCGGCTGCCCGGCAACCCGGACAGCGGCTGATTTCACTCTCTGCACCACGGCCCTCATACGGTCAGCACCCCGATTTCACCCCAAAAACCGGCGGCCGGCAAATCATCCCGGCAGCCTTGACTTAACAATACTTTTCTACTATCTAACGGCGAATCGTCGGCCAAACCCCAGAGCGGAAGAGACAACGATGAGCGGCAAGCAGCAAAAACCTTTCACCCCGCCGATTCAGACCGAGACCATGGCCCGCCTGCTGCTGGAGCAGAGGCACTGGCAGGAAGCGATCAGCGTCTACCGGCAGTTGAGCCGGCGAAGCCCGGAAAAGGCGGCAGACTACCAGAAAAAGATTGACCAGATCAAGGAGTTTTTCGACCCACCGCCCGCTCCCATGAGCCCGGCGGAAGAGGCGCGCATCCGGCGGCGCATAAAACACTTAAAGCGTCTCCTGGGCAAACTCAGCCAAACGGCTTCACCAGGCTGCCGCCTGACCGAATAGCAACCCCCGAACAACCCGCAACCAGAACCCGCAGACCGGCCGGGAGCAAGCTTTGGCAACGATCCCGCTCACCCCCACCCGGCCCTGGAGTGAACATGAAAATCCTGATCATTCACGGTCCCAACTTAAACCTGCTCGGCCGCCGGGAGCCGGAAATCTACGGTCGCCTCACCCTCGACGAGATCAACCGGGAATGCGGCCGCCGGGGACAGGCCCTGGGCCTGGAAACCGAGTGCCGCCAGAGCAACCACGAGGGTGAAATCATCGACTGGCTGCAGCAGTCCGAGGCCGAGGGCTTTGCCGGGATCGTCATCAACCCGGCCGCCTACACCCACACCAGCATCGCCATCCGCGACGCCCTTGCCGCCATCTCCCTGCCGGCGGTCGAGGTTCACCTGAGCAACATCAGCTCCCGGGAAGAGTTCCGCCGGCGCTCATTGACCGCCCCGGCCTGCCGGGGCAGCATCTGCGGCTTCGGCCTGGCCTCCTACCTGGGCGCTCTCGAAGTCCTCAAACTGACCTTGAGCGAAAACTGAGGACCGCGACCCAGATGGCACATCTTTCCCGCCTCCGCCGGCTGCGCGGCTTCCTTGCCGAAGCCGAATGCGACCTTTTTCTCCTCAACCACCCTCCGCAGCTCCGCTACTATACCGGCTACAGCGGAGACAGCGCCTGGCTGCTGGTGGATGAAAAAGGCAGCCGTTTTTTTACCGACGGCCGCTACACGACCCAGGCCGCAAGCGAAATCCCGGAAACCGTGGAACTCTGCCGAATCAGTTCCTCCAGCGATTTTTACCGACGCCTGAAAGATGAGTTCAGCGGCCGGGCCATCGGCATCGACGAGCACAACCTCAAGGCTTCAACCTGGCTCGAACTCCGCAAAAACCTGGGCCGGGAGCCCCGGAACGCGGCCGCTTTCTGCAACCGGCCCCGCCGAATCAAGGACCCGGAGGAAATTGCCAAACTCTCCCGGGCCGCGGCCATCGCCGAAGAGGCCCTGGCCGCGACCCTGCCCCGGCTGCAGCCGGGGATTCGGGAATCCGACCTGGCCGCCGAACTGGAGTTCCAGATCCGCCGGGCCGGCGGCGAGGGCGCGGCTTTTCCCCTGATTTTCGCCTCCGGACCGCGTTCGGCCCTGCCGCACGGGGTGGCCTCGGCAAGAATCATCGCTCCCGGCGACCCGGTAACCATAGATTTCGGGGCCGTCTACCAGGGCTACCACAGCGACCAGACCTGCACCTTTTTTCTGGGCGAGCCCGAAAGCGAACAGATCAGGGTCTACCAGGCCCTGTACCGGGCCCAGCAGGAGGGCATGCGGGCCCTGGCAAAAGCCCCCTTACGGGCCCGCGAACTCGACCGGATCGTCCGCCAGGTCCTGGCCGGGGAGGGCCTCGGCGACTATTTCAGCCACGGCACCGGCCACGGCATCGGCCTGGAAATTCACGAGGCACCGTCGATCTCGCCGGGGGGAGCGGACGACACCCTGGAGCCGGGAATGGTATTCACGATCGAGCCGGGCTGCTATTTCCCCGGCCGCTGGGGCATCCGCATCGAAGACACCATCTGGCTGCGGGAAGCAGGCGGGACAAGATTAACCACCATGGACAAGAGCCTGGAAAAGATGATCCTTGCCTGAAACTGACGCCGGGCGGCGCTTTTTACCGCTCGCCCCCGTCCGCAAACCGGCCGGGACCCGCTTGGAATAGTAATTGTAACTATTCAGCCAATCCGGGGTCGGGCGCGGCTTTTCTTCGCTAAGCGTTAAGATTTCTGTTTTTCCACGCGCTCGCTTCGCCCGCACCCCAAGGGCACTTCCGTTGGGCGCATGCAAAACTCACTTACGCTCAGACAGTTGCAATGCTTATGGGCTCCCACTCGCTGGGAAAAACGACGAAATCTTTCCGAAACCGCTCAGAAAAGCCACCCCCGCCCCCTCCTGAAAGAGGGGAGATAAAATTTAACCGAATAGTTACCTTAAATTTTGCCAAAGGAGACCAACACATGTATTCAACCCCAGACTTTCGCCGCGGATTGAAGATCGAGATCAACAAGGAACCCTACACCATCATAGACTTTCAGCACGTCAAGCCCGGCAAGGGCGGGGCCTTCGTCCGCACCAAGCTGAAAAGCCTGCTCACCGGCAACGTTGTCGACCGGACCTTCCGCTCAGGGGAAAAGGTCGGCAAGCCCGACATCGAAGAGAAGGTAATGCAGTATCTTTACAGTGACGGCGACGACTATCACTTCATGGACAACGAAACCTATGAACAAACCGCCCTGGGGGCCGACCTGATCGGCGACGCCCGGGAGTTTCTCCAGGAAAACAGCAACGTCACCGTACTTTTTTACCAGGGCCGGGTTATCAACCTCGAATTGCCGACCTTCGTCGTTCTCGAAGTCACCGAGGCCGAACCCGGCCTCAAGGGCGACACCGCCTCCAGCGCCACCAAGCCGGTCAAGGTGGAGACCGGGGCCCGGATCAACGTTCCCCTGTTCATCAACCAGGGAGAAAAGATCAAGATCGACACCCGGACCGGAGAGTATATCGAAAGGGTCAAAGGCTGATCCGCCCCGCAAACCGGAGCTCCACGTTCCCCTTCCCAATCCCGCCGGAAATTACCGGAAATTAGAGGTATAATGTCTGCAGACCACCGGAAACAGCCTTTCATCATCACCCTGGACGGACCTTCCGGGTCCGGCAAGAGCACCGCCTGCCGCCGGGTCGCAGCCCGGCTGGGCCTGGGCTACATCGACACCGGCGCCATGTATCGCTGCGTGGGCTGGGCGGTGCGTGAGGCAGGGCTTAATCTCGACGATGAAAAGGGCCTTGAGAAGCTGCTCGCCGATCTCAAGATCAGTTTTCGGCCGGCGGGCACGGAAAACCGGGTTTTCTGCAACGGACAGGACGTCACCCGGGCCATCCGCACCCCGGAGATCGACCGGCTGGCTTCCGCGGTTTCCGCCATTGGCCGGGTCCGCCGGGCCCTGCTGCCCCTGCAGCGGGCGGCCGGTCGCAGCCGCCCGGCGATCATCGACGGCCGCGATGCCGGAACCGTGATCTTTCCCGACGCCGATCTCAAGATCTATCTTGACGCCGATCTCGAAACCCGGGCCCGGCGGCGACTCAAAGACCAGGCGGGTGAGAAGGGAATCGACCTGGAGAAGGTCATCTCGGCGATCCGGGAGCGTGACCGGGCCGACAGTTCGCGCGCCAACGCCCCGTTGAAAATGGCCGACGACGCAATTCTCATCGACACCACCAGGATGTCCCTCGATGAGGTCTGTGAAGAGGTTGCCAGACTGGCCCGGGACCGGGGATTTACCAATGGGTAGAAAATTCAAGATCGTCGTTGCCGAGACGGCGGGGTTCTGTTTTGGAGTCAAGCGGGCCGTCAACCTTGCCAACCGGGCCCCGAATCTCTATCCCGACCGGCCGATCCTGACCCTGGGGCCGATCATTCACAACCCCCAGGTCGTCGCGCAACTGGCCGCTAAAGGGGTAAAAAAAGCCGAGGATATCGACCAGTTGAACTCCGGGGTCGTGATAATCCGCTCCCACGGCATCACCCGCCAGCTGGCCGCCCGGCTTAAAGAGATCCCCGGCCTGACCATCATCAACGCCACCTGCCCTTTCGTCCGGCGGGCCCAGGAGATTGTCGCCCGGATGAGCGGGAGAGGCTACGAGGTCATCATCATCGGCGAACCCGACCATCCCGAGGTGGCCGGCCTGATCAGCTACGGCTGTCCTGAACGCACCCGGGTAATCACCTCTCCCGAAGAGATTCCGCAGAGCTTTTTCAAGCAGAAGAAGCCGCCCCGGATCGCCCTGCTGGCCCAGACCACCCAGCCCCAGGAACTATACAACGAAATCGCCGGCAGCCTGTTGCCGATCAAGGGCGAGCTGCGCTGTTTCAACACCATCTGCACGGCCACCTCCGACCGCCAGGGAGAAGTTCTTGATCTGGCCGGCCGCTGCGACTGCATGCTGATCATCGGGGGCCGCAACAGCGCCAACACCAACCGCCTCCATCAACTCAGCCTGACCCGCCAGCCCCGCTCCCACCATATCGAAACCGCCAGTGATCTCAAGCCCGAATGGTTCAGCGGGGTCGAATCCGTTGGCATCAGCGCCGGGGCTTCGACCCCGCAGTGGCTGATTGACGAAACCATCACCGCTCTCGACCACCTGTAGCCCGCCCGCACCCACAAAAAAAACTATGGCGGATCCGGAACCATTCCGAACCCGCCATAGCCAGGGGAGGGGAGGGAGAAGAGATACTGTTGCCAGTATCTTTTCAATTCGGTTTTCACCGAAACTGATTACTCATCAATTGCCGGCTAAACTGCCTGGACCGCCTTGGCCTTGCGCCAGCCGGCGGCGATAAAGGCATTCATCCGGTCGATGCTCCAGCTTTTCATGGTTTCAATGTATTTCTGCTTGTCAACCTTGGCCAACTCGACAATCTTCTGCCGTTCACGGATACTCTCTTCCATATCGGTGGGAGACATCCCCTGCCAGGTGGAATAACGGTTGTCGAAGATAAACTCCGGGGTTACCAGTTCCTTGTCAATACCGTGCTTTTCGAGCAGATAGGTTGCCAGTTCCATGTCGTACTTGATAATCCAGCCATTGTCTTCGAGCATTGTCGCGGCATCGAACTCCGGCTTGTCCTGGCATTCCGGGCAATAGACCTGGTCGATAACCGAAGCCGGGAGAATGTTGTTGAGGTTGCTGAACTGGGCATGCTGATGGCCGCCAACGCACTGATGTTTGATTTCTACGCACATGATGAATCTCCTCTTGCGAAAGCACCGGCCGGTTGCCCCAGCCGGATTAGAAAAATTTTACAATGATGATTAACTGCATTCTCTTTGTATTGTTTAGCCGCAAAAAAAACTTTTGTCAAGCTCTTTTTTAAACTTTTTTAAAAATATTTCGCCCCCGGCCCGGAAAGGTTTGCCGGCCGGGCCGCATCAGGAAGACCGGCGGCCGCTGTTTATCCGGTCCCGCAGTTCCACCGCGGCCCGGCGGGCCGCTTCCGGAAAATCATCCCCCCCGCCGGCATAGATGATTCCCCGGGACGAGTTGATCACCAACCCGCCGCCATCAGCCCTGAGACCCGCCTTGAGAACGGCCTCAAGATCGCCCCCCTGGGCCCCGATGCCGGGCACCAGCAGGGGAATCGGCCCCGCCACCGCCCGCACCCGGGCCAGCTCTTCCGGCCAGGTGGCCCCGACCACCAGCAGGACATTGCCATTGTAGTTCCACTCCCGGGCGGCCCGCCGGGCAACCTCGAGGTACAGCGGGCCGGCGTCGGTTTCCAGCCCCTGGAGCTGGGCGCCGCCGGGGTTGGAAGTACGGCAGAGAATGACCACTCCCCGTTCCCGGTAGGCCAGAAAGGGGTCCAGGGAATCGCCCCCGAGATAGGGATTGACGGTCACGGCATCAGCCGCATAGCGGACAAAGGCCTCGCGGGCATACTGGGCGGCGGTGCTGCCGATATCGCCGCGCTTGGCATCGAGGATCACCGGGATGTCGGGGCAGTGTTGGTGAATGAACGCTATCGTCTCTGCCAGTTCGGCTTCGGCGCCGCAGGCCGCGTAATGGGCGATCTGGGGCTTGTAGGCACACACCAGGTCGGCAGTGGCTTCAACCAGGCGCCGGTTGAAAGCAAAAAAGGGCCGGGCCTCCCGCCGGCAGCATTCCGGCAGGCGCTCCGGGACCGGGTCCAGGCCGACACAGAGCAGGGAGTGATTAAGCTTTTGCGCCCGCTCCAGTTTTGTGATAAAATCCTGCATCTTAAATTCCTGTTCGTCCGGATAACCTGTTGCCGGTCCAGTTTAGCCCCGGTTTTTTGCAAACTGGCCGGGAAAGGGGCTTTAAGTGGAAAAAACACCCCCTTTGCCAAGACCCGCAAGATTTCCCGCTCTAAGGCTCCGGCTACTGCTCTGCCTGGCCGTCCTGCTGCTGGGCTGCTCCTGCGCCGGCGGTCCGAAGCCGGTCAGGATCCAGACCACCGCCTACTGCGGCTGCGGCAAATGCTGCGGCTGGGAAAGAGGGAGCTGGAAATTTCTGAAACTCGACTTCTGGAACCGCTACGTTTCCAAGGGGCCCAACAAGGGGAAAAAATACAGCGGCCTGACCGCCTGCGGCACCAAGCCCCACGAGCCCAATCCCGGGCTTTTCCGGCGGCCCTGGTATCTTTTTTTCCCCTGGCTCTGGTTTCCCCGCGACGGCACGCTGGCCGCCGACACCCGCTACTACCCTTTCGGCACCCGTTTCTACATCCCGGGATACGGTTACGGAGTAGTTGAAGACCGGGGCTCGGCCATCAAGGGGCCGCACCGGCTCGACCTCTATTTCGACTCCCACGAGCGGGCCCTGCAATGGGGCAGGAAAACCCTGGAAGTGCAAAGGCTGGACTGAACCGGACTGCAAAGACCACAAGCTTCACAAACCTGTAACCTGACCAAGAGAGTGGAGAATTCTACCATGAAAGAACTTCTGTTGATCCTGGGAATCGTTATCGCCTGGTACCTGCTGCAGGCTCATATCCTGCCGCGGATGGGCATCTCGACCTGAATGAAACCCGCCTGCCAGGTGGCCGGCCCCAAACAAGCCAAAGCCAACAACACCGAAAAAGATACCGGCGGTCAGCGGGAAGCCGCTCCGACTGAAACCAGCAAGGGAGAATAGCCCATGACCCATCTTGACACCGGCAACTACGCCGCCAAGCACAAGGACCGCGAGTTGCCGGAAGAACTGAAGGAAATGATTCTACAGGCCGCAAAACGGGGACAGCTCAGCTGCTCCGCAGCGCATCGCCTGGCGACCGAAAAGCAACTCAGTCCGGCTGAAATAGGCCGGGCCTTAGACCTTCTGGAGATTCGGCTGACCGGCTGCCAGCTCGGCCTCTTCGATATCAGCCGCGACCGGGAAAAGATTACCCCCCGGGTCCCTGAAGAAGAACTCCGGCAGGCCCTCGAAAAAGCCCTCGACGGCGGCCGGCTCTCGTGTCGCGCGGCCTGGACCCTGGCTCAGCGTTTCAACCTCGACAAGAAAGATATCACGGCCGTCTGCGAACATCTCAAAATCAAGATCAAGCCCTGTCAGCTGGGAGCTTTTTAACCCCGCAAGGCAGCTTGCCGGTCAGGGCCACTCCCTGAGGGCGATGATCTTTTCCTGCTTGATTTCGTCGACCAGCCAGGCGCAGGCGGCAAAGGCTTCACGGCGGGTGGCCGAGGAGCAGATAACCAGCAGGACGCCGTCACCCGGGCCCACGCTGCCCAGCCGGTGCAGGATAAAGATCCGGTGCAGGTGAAACTTCCAGGTCGCGTCCCCGGCCACCCGGCGCAGGGCGTCGACGACATCTTCGACCAGGGCATCCAAAGTGACGTGGGAAAAATCGGGAACCAGCTTGCCCGGAACCTTGACCCGGCCGTGGTGCATGACAATGGTACCGGTGGCCGGCCCTTCGCGCCCGGCAAAGCGGGCATAAAGCTCCTCTGCGGCAAAAGGTTCAGAGGTTACCGTCACTTCGATCTCCGGTTTGCGGCCGATCTCTCCCATCTATAAATCCTCCAGGATCATCTCCACCGGGGTTTTGCACTGTTTGCGGCTGTTGCAGTGTTTGCAGCAGGCCACGACATTGCCTTTGACGCTGCGACCCCCCCGGGCCAGGGGAACGATATGGTCCATGGTCAGTTCCCCGGCGGGGAAATGGCCGCCGCAATAGTGGCAGACCCCTTTCTGCAGAAGTTTCTGCCAGTACTGGGTCCGGCGCAGCTGCCGGGCCCTTTCCCGCTCCCGCCGGATATGGCGGTCAAGCTCGGAACCGCCTCGCCAGTCAGTCATTGCCACCCCCTCCGGAACCCCGGCATTCTCCGCTCCAGGCGGCGGCAAAGGCCGCCAGTTCTTCAGGGGTGTCGATCCCCGGCCAGGCCGACGGGCACTCAAGGATCCTGATCGTACAGCCGTTTTCAAGCCAGCGAAGCTGTTCCAGTTGCTCGACCGCGGCCAGGCGCCCCGGCGACTGGAGGGCAAGATTGCGCAGAAAAGCACCGCTGTATCCATAGATCCCCAGGTGTTGAAAAGCCCTCGCCGCGGCCGGCAGGCTACACTCACCGGCCTCCTCCCGGTCCCGGCAGAAGGGGATCGGGGCCCGGGAAAAATAGAGCGCCCGCTTTTCGTTATCGAAAACCACTTTGACCACGTGCGGGGAGTGGTAACTGTCAACGTCGCTCAAAGGAGCGGCTGCGGAAACCACCAGGGCGGGATCGGAAACCCCGGTCAAAAGCTCAATCAGGCGATCGATCAAACCGGCATCGATACCCGGTTCATCCCCCTGAACATTGACGAACCACTCCACTTCAGGATGCCGCCGGGCCACCTCGGCCAGCCTTTCGGTGCCGCTGGAATGGGCCGGAGAGGTCATTTCCACCCGGCCGCCGCAGGCTTCGACCACGGCCGCGATGCGCCGGTCATCAGTCGCCACCACGACCCGGTCCGCCCGCCGGGCCCGCCGACAAGCCTCTAGAACCCAGGCGATCATCGGCCGCCCCTGCAGATCGGCCAGGGGCTTGCCCGGAAAACGCCGCGAGCCGTATCGAGCCGGCACCACGATCCACACCAACCCGCTCACTATCCCTGTCCCCCCTTATTCCTATTTTTCACCATAATGCCCGGGGCCATGCGCTCCGAGCCAGGTTTTTCACCAAATTCGGACAAGCCTATCTACTTTACACGGAAAAAAATAAAAAACAACTCGAAAATAAAAAAAACAACTTGACATATATCGCTATTTTCACTAGCTAGACGCAACGATTTCGGACATTTAACAAAATGCATCGATCCAGGAGGACGGCATGGCTAACCAGGGACTCAAAAAGCTCAATTACCAGATTGGCAGGATCTGTCGCATCGGCAGCCGCAAGCTCAAGCTCATGGCGGTCAACAACCGTCGCAAACAGCAGTTGCGCCATTTGGGAGAACGCATCTACATTCTCAAGACCCTGCAACAGGACGACAACATCTGGGACAAGGATGAAATCGCCCAACTTCTGTTGACGATTGCCGATCTCGACCAGGAAATCGAGATGATCATCGACGAAATCAATGAGATAAAAGCCGAGACATCGCCGGACGAAGCGCCGGCCGCCCCGGTGGAAGAAGCCCCCCCGGCACCGGAGACCCCGGCCGCGGATGACAAGCCGGCTGCCGCCGAAAGCGAAGAGAAACCGGCCGCCGCCAAAGCCCCGGAAGCCAAGGAAACCTCGAAAACCAAGGAAGCTCCGGAAGCCAAGGAAGCCAAGAAACCGGCCCGCAAGGCCGAGACCAAGGCAAGCAAGAAAAAACCGGCGGCGAAAAGCGGCCAGAAAAGCAAAGCCACGACCAAAAAGAGTACCACAAAGAGCGAAAAAGCCGACAAATAGGCAGCTTGTCCCCTGACCTGCCGGCGCTCAAAGTTTCTTCCGCGCAAGCCCAAAGTTTAAGCCCGGCATTCCACCCTGGAATGCCGGGCTTTTTAGTTGCGGTTCCGCGGCCCCGGGAAGAAGTGATTTTCGTTGATTATTCCGCCCTCCTGTGCTAAATGGGCCGAGCGTTTCAGCAACCCGAATTCCCGAGGCTTTGCCGCATCTCTCCCGGGCCGGCAGACCTCCAAAACCCGGGCCCGGCTCCAGGCCCCTCCAAGAGGAAAGATTGCACCGATGGAAAAAGGAAAAATCTCCGTCCGCCGTGAACTGCGCGAGCCCGATGCTTTCGTCAAAACCACTTACACAGTTCTGGACTACGTCAAAAAACACAGCAAGAAATTTATCGCGGCGACCGTACTCCTGATTGCCGTCGTCATCGCGGCGGTCGGCACTTCATGGTACCTCAACGACCGCCGGGAAAAAGCCGAACAGGCCCTGAACCGGGTGCTGGCCAACCTCGAAAAAGAATCCGCCGAAACCGGGCAGCTGCTCAACCGGATCACGCAGGAGTACAAAAACACCCCGGTCGGCCCCCTGGCCGGCTACCTGGAAGCCAATTTCAAGTACCGCCAGGACGAGCTCGACCAGGCCGCTGAGATTTACAAGACCAATCAGGTCGACGACCGCTACCTCGAAGACCTGCAAAAATACGGGCTGGCGGTCATCGACTTTCGCCAGGGCAAATACGACAGCGCCATCACCATCCTCGAGGAGCTCCAGACCCGGCAAAGCTTCATCAACGAAAACACCTACATCCTGCTCGGATTGAGCTACGAAAAAAACAACGCTCCGCAAAAAGCCGTGGCCGTGTACGAAAACATGATTCAGCTGCTGCCCAACTCCCTTTTCCGCCCCTGGGCTGAAGAGCGGCTGGTCAGCCTGAAAAACCGGCTCAAGTCGTCATAGCAGTTTTCACCGGCCGGCAAAGTGGTTTGCCGGCAACTTTTTTCTCCAGCCCTCTACGCCCCAGACCCCGGGTTCGAGGGCTTGTCTGTTTTTATCAGAAGAGACCATGATGACCTTAAGAAACCCGCATTCTTTCAGTTCCCGGTACCGGCTGCCGCTGGTCTTGCTGCTGGTTCCCATGCTCCTGTGTCTTACCCTGTGCTGCAGCCATACCCCCCCGGCCCCGAAGGCAAACGCCCTTTCCGACGAGCAGTACCAGGAACTGGCCGCAGCTTTTGCGGCCCGGGATTTCGGCCGCCTCAGGAGAGATTTGATCGAATTGAAGAATCAAGGCATCAAGGACAAAAGAGCCCTCTATCTCGAGGCCCTGATGAACTTTAACAAGCCGGAAAGAGCCCGCCCCCTGCTGCAGGAAGCCCTGCGACTCGATCCCCACTATTCAGAAGCCCACAATGCCCTGGGCTTGGTCTACGAACAGGAAAACCAGATCTCCCTGGCCGAAACCGAGTTCGTCAAGGCGGTCAGCAACCCTCTTTACCTGACCCCGGAAAAAGCTTACCAGAACCTTGGCAACCTCTACCGCCGGCAGAAAAAAGATGACCTGGCCCTGGCCTGTTACCGGAAGGCCCTGAAATTCAACCTTGACTACTTCCCGGCCTATTACGAAATGGCCCGCCTCAATTTCAAAAAGCATGAACTGCAGACGGCCCTCCAGGAAATCAACAAAGCAAAAGAGTTGTCCCCCAAACACCCCGGAGTCTGGCTTATGATCGGAAAAATCGAGGAGCAACTCAACCATCCACACGAGGCACGCCAGGCCTATAAAAAGGTCGGGGAACTGCAACCGGTCGGGGCTTTCGCCGAAGAGGCCCGGCAGAAACTGAAAGAACTGGGCCCGGCTGACCGGAACTGACGAAGACATTGAATAAACCGGACAAGCATTTCAACCTTTGATGGCGTCGTAAAAACTCTTCATCTGCTGCGTTCCCCTCGCCGTGAGCGCAGCGAGGAAGTGCCCTTGGGGTGCAACCTTCGTCACTGCGGCGTACTGTATGTACGCC
>WFRT01000243.1 GCA_015486445.1 Pseudomonadota bacterium
ACATAATGAATCAACTTTCATTGTAACTATTCAGCTAAATTTTATCTCCCCTCTTTCAGGAGGGGGCGGGGGTGGTTTTTCAGAGCGATTTCGGAAAGATTTCGTCGTTTTTCTTAAGCTGGCGGGAGCCCATAAGCATTGCAACTGTTTGAGCGTAGCGAGTTTTGCAATGCGCCCAACGGAAGTGCCCTTGGGGTGCGGGCGTAGCGAGCGCTGGAAAAACAGAAATCTTAACGCTTAGCGAAGAAAAGCCACACCCGACCCCGTATGCGGCTGAATACTTACCTTTCATTCAGCAAATACGCGGCAGCGGATCACCCGTCAATGGGGTCATCAGGCGCTGACCGCCAACCGCGGTATGAAGGACAACCCTGCCCGCTTCGCCATCCGTCACCCGGCCAATGAGGCTTGCCTGCCCTCCTTCAGGTTGACGATGCAGTTCCGCCAGCACCGCCGTTTCAACCGCCGGAGCGACAAAGATCAGGCATTTTCCCTCGTTGGCAAGAAAAAAGGGGTCAATACCTAAAATTTCACAGGCAACGGAAACTGTCCGCTCAAGGGAAATATCTTCTTCTCTGATTTCCATGGACACCCCGGCCGCTGCGGCAATCTCACACAAGGCCGTGGCCACCCCTCCACGAGTCGGATCACGCAGGGCATGGATGTCAGCGAAAAAGCGGTCAAGCAAACCGAAAACCAGGCGGTTAAGGGCAGCAGTATCACTCTGAAGTTGATCACCAAACCCCAACTTTTCCCGCTCTGCCAGCACCGTTATGCCGTGATCCGCCATGCTCCCTGACAAAATAATCCCATCACCAACCTGTACCTGCAAGGGACTGATTTCAATGCCGGCGGCAATGGAACCAACCCCGGAGGTGTTAATAAACAACTTGTCCGCCGCACCCCGGTGAACCACCTTGGTATCCCCGGTCACCACCACCACCCCGGCTTTTTTGGCCGCCGCGGCAATGGAATCGGCAACCCGTTCCAGAACCTCAAGCGGCAGACCTTCTTCAATAATCAACCCCAGGCTCAGGCCCAAAGGTGTCGCCCCCCGCATGGCAAGATCATTGACCGTCCCGTTGATTGCCAGAGCGCCGATATCCCCCCCGGGAAAGAAGAGTGGATCAACGACATAGGAATCGGTGGTAAACGCCAGACGATCACCTCTGAAAGGCAGCACCGCGCTGTCTTCCAGGAGAGCTAAAAACGGGTTGGTGAGCCGGGAGAGAAATATCTCATCTACCAACTCACGGGCGGCCAAACCACCACTGCCGTGATCAAGAGTAATGCAATCGCTCACAGTAATTTTATTCCTCGTCAATAGGCGGCAAGTCCAAACATCCCGGTAATTTTTTCAATTTCCGCCATAACGATAATAGGCCGCACAACTTCCCTCCGACGATACCATACAGGGGCCGAGAGGATTTACCGGGGTGCAGGAGTTGCCAAAATGGCCGCAATCCACCGGTCGGCAGCGGCCGCAGATGACATCACCGCAACGGCAGCCGGTCGAAGACGGCGCAACCGCCACCACCTCAAGATCAAGACGCCGGCGGGCATCGAAACGGGCATAGGCATCCCGGATTGACAAACCGCTGTTTTCTATCGTCCCCATGCCCCGCCAATCAGCATCCGCCGGCTGGAAAATACGGTTCACAAACTCCCGGGCCCGAAGATTGCCGAACTCATCCACGGCCCGGGGATAGGCGTTGACCACCCTCGCCTCCCGAGAAACGGCCAGCGCCGCCAGCTGCACCAGCGCCTGCATGATATCCACCGGCTCAAAACCACTGATGACACAGGGGATACTATAATCTGCCGCCAGCGGCTCAAATGCCTGGCGACCGATAATCGTCGCCACATGGCCGGGACATAAAAGACCATCAAGACGATGATCTCCGGTCAACAATCGGGAAAAAACCGGCGGCATCACCTTGTGCAATGATAAAACACAGAAATTATCAAGGTTCAATGTCGCCGCCTGCATAACGGCCGCGGCCACCGTCGGCACCGTGGTTTCAAATCCAATGCCGGCAAAAACCACCAGTTTGTCCGGCTGGGCACGGGCCAACCCAAGAGCATCGATCGGCGAATAAACAATTTCCACTTCTGCGCCCCGGGCCCGGGATTCAGCCAGTGATCCGCGACTGCCGGGAACCCGCACAAGATCGCCAAAAGTAGCCATGATAACGTTTTTACTTTCAGCCGCGGCAATACAGGCATCGATATCGACGGGGGCAGTGACACACACCGGACACCCCGGACCGGAAACCACTTCAAGAGACATCGGAAACAGTGAACGCAGGCCGAAACGGAAAATGTTCATGGTGTGGGTGCCGCATACTTCCATGAACCGCAGCGGGCGGTCTATCTGCCCGGCCAACCGGGAAGCCAGAGACCGTACTATGGCCTGATCCCGGTATTCGTCAACGTGTTTCATCAGTCCCGGCGGCCAGCTGTTCCAACAGTTCAAGATTTTCCCGGGCCTGCTGTTTATCAAGACAGTGAAGGGCAAAACCGGCATGCACGATCACATAGTCACCGACCACCGGCAAACGATCAACAACATCAAGCCTGACCTCCTGCCGCACGCCTTCGGCTGTAACAATGGCTGACGGCGGCTGCAAGGCATCACCGGTTGTTCCTCGAACTTCTATAACCTGCAGGGGGATGGCCAGACACATGTATAAACCTTATCCGTAGAAACTCTATCGATTATGTAACTTATTGCGAATCCAATTTCATTGAAAGCAAGATAAATTTGCGGTGAACCTGGTTCCGGCAACCACCGCCTGCCCCAGAGATACTCCTCCATCATTGGCGGGAACCCGCAGCGACAGGCAGGGGGTCAGTCCCACTGCCCGGCACCGGGAAGAAAACCCTTCCATCAACAGGGCATTCTGCAAACAGCCACCACTGAAAACCACGGTATCAATACCGGTTTCAGCGGCTGCCAGGCTGACATTTTCGACCATCGACCGAATAAGCCAATGATGAAATTCCCAGGCCATGTCGGCTGCGGGAGCTTCCTGTCGGCAGTCCTCGACAATCCCGGCGAGCAGGCCATCGAGTTGAACTACCCAACCGGTATCACGGACAGCCTGGGAAACCGGATAGCGGCCGTCTGTCTCCAACCCGGGAACTCCCTTTTCCGCCTGGCGGGCCAGGCTTTCGAGCTCCATGGCCGCCTGGCCTTCATAGCTGACATAGTGCCGCAGTCCGAGCAGGGCCGCGACCCCGTCAAACAACCTGCCACAACTACTGGTAAGCGGGCTGTTAATTTTCTGGACCATCATCTTTACAAGTAACCGGCGATGTTGTGGATCAATCTTTTCCCAGCCAGAGGGCAGCCAATCACGATTATCTTCATAAAACTCCCCATATTGCCTATACAGGAGCGCTGCAGCCATTCGCCACGGCTCCCGGGCGGCGCGGTCACCCCCGGGAAGAAAAACCGGCTCCAGATGTCCGAGCCGTTCATATGATTTAAAAGTCACCTGCAGCACTTCACCACCCCAGATCGTCCCATCGGGATGGTAGCCGGTGCCATCCAGAATGACGGCCAGAACCGGACCGGCCAGCCCATGTTCGGCCATGACCGCCGCCGCATGGGCATGGTGATGCTGAACCCTGATTGCCGGCAGCCCGAGGTCCCGGGCAAAACGGGTTGACCGGTAATCGGGATGGAGGTCACAGGCCACCAGCTGAGGATCAGATTGCAGCAGTTTTTGGAAATGAGCATAACAGGAGCGAAAAAAACTTTCGCTTCGCGGATCCTCCAGATCCCCCAGATGCTGGCTCATGACCGCTTCCCGGTCACGGGCCAGACAGAATGTCGATTTCAGTTCCGCGCCCACCGCCAGCACCGACGGCAGTGAAAAAGGCAAAGATACCGGCGCCGGCACATAGCCACGGGATCGACGAAGAAGATGAAACTGATCGGCAACGCACAGCCCGACAGAATCATCGACGGCCATGACAATCTCCCGATTATGAACCAGGAAACCATCCGCCAGACCGCCAAGTCGATCGAAGGCTTCCTCATTTGTCCTGCAGATGGGTTCATCGCTCAGGTTACCACTGGTCATCACCAGGAGCGCCGGGGTATCGGCATGGGAGAATAAAAGTTCATGAAGCGGAGTATAGGGAATCATGACCCCTATATCAGTTATTCCCGGGGCAATTTCCGGGGCCAGGGTACTTTCCGGCAGGCGCTCCAGCAGGACAATAGGTGCCTGCGGACTGGACAATATCTCTGCTTCTCCCGGGGATAACCGACAATGACGACGAATTGAATCCAGCTCCCGGGCCATGACCGCAAACGGTTTATGCAAACGGCGCTTACGATCCCGCAAACGGCTGACGGCCCGGGATGACAGCGCATCGACTGCCAGGTGAAAACCTCCCAGACCCTTTATAGCGACGATTTTTCCGGCTTTCAGGGTTGCGGCCGCCATTGCCAGGGGATCAGCCCGGGGTAAGAGGAGGGCCTTTTCATCATGCCAGAACAGCCTTGGACCGCAGTCCGGACAGGCAACCGGCTCGGCATGAAATCGCCGATTCATTGGATCAGTGTATTCGGCGGCACAGGCCGGGCATAAATCAAAATCGGCCATGGTAGTCCGGCGCCGATCATAGGGCAATGTATGAACAAGGGAAAATCGGGGACCGCAGTTGGTACAGTTTATGAAGGGATAATTATAGCGCCGGTCAGCAGGATCATGGAACTCACGCCGACAATCATCACAAAGGGCGATATCAGGAGGGAACAGGGCCTGGACGATTTCCGCGGGGGCGCTGGGTAAAATAACGAAGCCGTCAGCAACTGCCGACTCTTCATCAAGCACACATTCCAGGGTACGGATGGAAACCAGCGGCGGACATTCTTTTGGCAAGGCAGCCAGGAAAGACTCAACTTGACAAGCAGTGCCCCGAACCCTGATCACTACCCCGCAGGAGGTATTGGCGACACTCCCACGAAGCTGATAATTATACGCTAGACGGTAAACATAGGGACGGAAGCCGACACCCTGAACGGTTCCCTGAACCGTTAATTTAACCGCGGCTTCGGCCATCAATCAATTTTCGGGCGCTTGATATGGAGGAACTTGCTGCCGGAAATGATTGCCGAGACCAAACCCTCGCCAAACATCACATCGTTCCAGACCGCGATATAGATATGGACCATGGCGAAAAAAATAAAATAAAACATGAGAATAAAATGCAGGAAGCGGGCATTCTGCTGGCTCCCAAAAATGCTCCCACCCCATGCCTGCAGCTGTACGGATCCAGGATAAAGAAGGTAAAAGCCAGAAAAAATCATCACCATGCTGAGCAGAAACGTAATAAGATATGTTGTGCCGGCCAGAGCATTGTGACCGAGACGAGGCACATGGAACTTGATATAGAGATAGTTAAGAATGGCGCCCCAAAAGTTTTTAATATTGCGTTTTGTCACCGGCAAAGCATCGGTGATCCGCTCCTGCTTATTACCAAAAAACCAGAGATAAAACCGGGCCGTAACCGCCCCCATAAATAAGTAGGCGGCGGCAAAGTGAAGAAACCTCATATTGGCTACCGTGAAGTCGTCATAGCCGATTTCGAGCATGGTGGTAAACCAGGGCTCATAGATATAAAATCCGGTAAAGATCAGTACAACGCAGGACCCCGCAAATATCCAGTGGGTAATCCGGTACAATTGTCCAAACGCCCGGTATTTTTCAAATTCATAACGCATAATTCCCTCCTACAGGGCCCTGACAGAACTCAACTCTCCTCCCTCAGGACGCAGAAGATGCACCGCACATGCAATACAGGGATCAAAGGAATGAACTGTTCTCAAAACCTCTAAAGGCTTTTTGTGATCCGCTATGGGGTTCCCCACCAACGATGCCTCATAGGGACCGGGTTCATCATTCAGATCCCGCGGCCCGGCATTCCAGGTAGAGGGTACCACGCACTGGTAATTTTTAATGCGGCCATCCTCAATGACAATCCAGTGGGACAACGCTCCCCGGGGGGCTTCATGAAAACCGAAACCCTGTTGTTCTCCCGGCGGGAAGGTCGGCTGGTACATGATGCTCAGATCGCCGCGACCGATATTATCCACCAGCAGTTGCCAGTGTTTCAGGGCATAATCGGACAATACCGCCGCCCGAATCGCCCGCGCCAGATGGCGCCCGAGGGTTGAATGGAGAACATTTGGCCCGACACGGACACCGGCCAGTGAACTGACCCGATCCAGAGCATCATCAACATAACCCTTGATACGTTTATCTCCCTTGGCATACCCTACCAGCACCTGGGCCAGCGGCCCCACCTGCATGGGTAAATCGTTAAAGCGAGGGGCTTTACTCCAGGAATACTTGCCGTCAGGATCAAAATCGCTGTAGTCGGGTATGGTCTCACCAGCAAAAGGAGGGCGATCAACATCTCCCTGATACCACGAATGGGCGACATGCTCCTTGATGTTATCGCGGAAGTAATCATCGTTGAAACTGGTAAATTCCCTCAATGAGCCAAGCTCACCATTGACAATGGTGCCGCCGGGCAGATCAAAAATAGTTCCGGCACTATCCAGTGGCATATCCGGCACGGCAAGATAATTGGTCACTCCCTCGCCATAGCTCAGCCATTCCTTGTTCAAGGCACCGATGGCAATAACATCCGGCAGATAAACCTGTTTGATAAAAGCCTGCACCTCTTCGGTGAACTGTTTGATCCAATAAAGCTTATCCATGTTGAGAGCGACATCACGATTGGGATTAATGGCCGTCGTCACTCCCCCAACGGCAAGGTTCTGGACATGGGGATTTTTACCACCGAGGATGGCAATAGCCTGATCAGCTTTACGCTGGTAATCAAGGGCTTCAAGATAGTGGGAGACCGCCATCAGGTTGGCTTCAGGAGGCAGAACCATCGCCGAATGTCCCCAGTAGCCGTTGGCAAAAGGCCCAAGTTGACCACTGTCAACCAAACTTTTAAGCTTTGCTTTCACCCCTTTGAAACGCTTGGCGCTGTTACCCGGCCAATCGGATAAGCTCTGGGCCAGACTGGCGGTTTTTACCGGATCAGCTTTAAGGGCCGACACCACATCCACCCAGTCCAATGCTGAAAGTACATAAAAATGAACAATATGATCATGAAAAGCATGGAGAGCGAGCATCAGGTTACGCACGTACTGAGCATTGATCGGCACTTCCAGTTTGAGCGCATTCTCCACCGCCCGGACCGAAGCGATGGCATGCACGGTCGTGCAGACCCCGCAGATGCGCTGGGTAAACATCCATGCATCACGAGGATCCCTCCCTTTCAGGATCACCTCGATGCCCCGCCACATCTGGGCCGAAGACCAGGCCTTGGCGATTTTGCCACCGTCAACTTCAACATCAATTCGCAAATGACCCTCGATACGGGTAATCGGGTCAATGATAATTTTTTTCGCCATCCGCTTCTCCTTCAATCAGAAACAAAATCAGGTGCCATGCGCCTGCAGTTGCAACCTATTCCTTCCGGATTTCATCCTTTTTGGCCGTTCCCTTGGCCAGGCGGCGAACCACTCCAGCGGCGGCGTGAACACCAATGGCCCCGGCAGTTACCGCCGCAACCGTTTTGCCAACCGATTCGGCTGAGCTCACCGTTCCCTGACCAAGCGGTATTTTCACTTCCGGCAGCCGCTCTTCAAAAGGCGTCATGGAATCCCAGAAACTCGGCTCCGTACAGCCGCAACAGCCATGCCCGGCACTCACCGGCCACTGGTCAACATCATTAAAGCGCACCGCCGGGCAGTTGCTGAAGGTTGCCGGTCCTTTGCAACCCATCTTATACAGGCAATAACCCTGCCGATGGCCTTCGTCGCCGAATCGTTCAACAAAGCGACCTTCGTCAAAGTGGGCACGGCGCTCACAATGATCATGAATCTTGCGGCCATAGGCAAAAAGAGGACGTCCCAGATTATCTGTCACCGGCAGTTTTTTCCAGCTCAGGTAATAAAGAACCGTACCTAAGAATGATATGGGATTGGGGGGGCAGCCGGGAATATTGATAATCGGCTTGCCCTGAACCAGGTCCTGAACCCCGACGGCGCCGGTGGGGTTGGGCGCCGCGGCCTGGATCCCGCCGAAAGACGCGCAGGTGCCGATGGCAATCACCGCCGCCGAACGGGGGGCAACATCGGCAAGGATATCCATTGCCGTCCGACCGCCAATTTTACAATAGACGCCGCCATCCTTCGTCGGAATTGCCCCTTCAACAACGCAAAGGAACTTGCCGTCGTACTTTTCGATGGTATTATGAAGATTTTCTTCAGCCTGATAACCGGCAGCGGCCATAACCGTTTCATGGTAATCAAGCGAGATCAGATCAAGGATCAGCCGGCCGATATCGGGATGTGAAGCCCGAAGCAGACTTTCCGTACAGCCGGTACATTCCTGGAAATGGAGCCAGACCACCGGGGGGCGCTGGGGCGAAGTGGCCGCGGATACCAACCGGGGAATCATACTTTCCGACAGCCCGAGAGCGGCGGCAGCCATTGTACAGCCTTTAATAAAGGACCGGCGGGTCAGCCGCAGATCACCAATCCCACTTTCACTGTGATCAGCCATATTCACTTCCTTTCATAATCAGACCATTTTTTTGGACATGAGAGGCAAACCATTGTTTTAATAATCTGCCACCACAGTAAAAACACCTAATATGAAGATACAACACTTGTCAAGAAAAACCTGATAATGGTCGAAAAACCACTGATGTTTTCCCATAAACGGTATTTTTATCCTTATTCCGCCAGGGCATCTTCTGTGGTTGCGCTAACCGAAAAACGACCAGGAAAGAGAGGTTGTGCTGAGCGAAAGTTGACCGCCCTGAGCATAGAATAGTCCCGGTGTTATGGGAGGAAAAAACCGCAACCAGGGAGGAGATGAGTTGCTCAGAATAGATCAATATGAGTTTATCAGGACGGCCCATCGGGTCTATGACAGGAAGATCAGCGATTCGACATTTTGAAGACCGGGGCGGCGAGATTTCCCTGGAGTGAAAACGAGCCCTGGTAGCCTTTTTCCCTGAGTCGTCCCCGGAAATCCAAACGAACCGGGACAAGGTTACAGGAACCGCGGCCCTCTACCCGCCGCTTGCCCGGGAAGGCCAGGGAGAACTTGCGCAACCTTAAGGCGCGGTTGCGAAAAGCGACCTTGCCGCTGCCGGAGAACTCCACCGGCCAGGACTTTCTCCCGTTCCGGGCCAGGAAACGGTTAAAAGCCACGTATAAAGGCTGCCCGGCAAAGCTCCCCTGGCGCAGGCTCCATTTGCCATCGAACTCGGCAGATTCCAGGTAGTCGTCCCCGGTGCCGCATTTTCCGCCGCCAACCAGGGAAAGATCCAACTGCCCGGGAAAGGGCCATGATGCATCCAGGCGCGAGAAATCAACCGCTTTCGTAACTACCGAGGCCTGCCAGTGAGGGCTGTCGAGCAAATCCTCGATGACCAGGGTCAGCCGGGCCCGGCCCGAGGAGGCGAAACCGGCGGCAAATCTTTCGATCTCGAACTGGGTAGTCTTTTTTTTCGCCGCCAGGGAAACGTTTTTCAGCTGCAGGTTGTCAACCTGCAAAGAGCCGACCTGGCAGTTACAGTCAACCAGCCACTCCCAGTCCGCCAGAAATCTGACCAGGGATGAAACCGGGGGCGGCTGCTTGCCGCCCGCATCCCTCTTTTCCGCAACCCCCTTAACGACGATTTCATCCGCCTTGAGCCGCAGTTTGAAAACCGGGGCATCAAAAAGATTGCCCACCAGCTTCAAATCCCCGGTCAACTTACCCTTAACACTACCATCGGCCAGCAGGCGGCCGGGAAAATAACGGCAGCAGGCGCCAAGGTCGTCGACCTTGAGATGGCTGACCAGGTCGACGAAGAAGGGTTCCTTGAAACGTACCAGCCCCCGGGTGTAGAGTACCGCCGCCCCGGGCCCGGTCAGGGCCGAACTCTTTAAGTTGAGATACCCGGCCCGCGGCTGGAAATAGCCCGAACCCTTGAGTTCGAGCGGCCCCTGGGAAAGCAGTTCACGATCCGCACCGGTCCAAATACAATCGGGGGTTTTGAGCGCCAGGGAAAAACGCAGGCCGGAACCGGCATTGCCGTTGACATCCAGACGCAAGACACTACGCCGGCAGACAACCTGCTTGAAATCCGGGCCGGCGGCGGCCGAGGAATTACCGGAAAAAGCGAGATCGGCATCTTCAAGCTGGAGCTTGACTTCAATTCCGTTGTTCTCTTCCCGGGCGGCGGTCGCACCGCTTTCAGCCTTCTCATTCCCGGGACCTTCGTCATTATACCAGGCCGTTTTCAGAAGCAGCCGGCCGCCGTTGTATTGAGCCTGCAGATCCAGGTTCTCGTTGCCGGGGCCGGAAAGTTTTTCCCATTCTCCCGTTGTGGCCGAAAAAACCAGCGGTCCCACGATCCCCGGCCCCCGCGCCACATAAACCGTCAAATCGGAAAAAGAGATGCGGGAGAGGCCTCCACCCGGAAGCAGCGGAACCAGCCCTTTTTCCAGCAGGGCCCATGAAGAACCGTGGACCGCAGGAATTTCAGCCGTTCCCCCGGCCAGGCCGACAGCGGCAATCCGGGGTTTGAACGAGACCAGGGAGAGCAGGGAAAAATCCATCTCCAGTTTATCGACATCCAGTTTCAGGGCCGGAGAGGCCAGGCCAAAACTGCGGACCTCGATTCCCGGCCGGGGAAATACCCGAAACCGGGCCTCTACGATCTTGAAATCGCTGGTAAAAGTTTGCCGCAGATGCTTTTCCAGTATGCCTTTCATGCCCGGCTGCGGGATCGCGGGCAACAACGCGCCCAGCAACACCAGTACGAGCAGGATTATTCCGGGAAGCAAGAAGGGGATGCGGCGGGTGGAGGGGGTTTCAGACATCAGTTTTTACACGACTAGAAAACGGGGAGATAGAATTTAGCTGAATAGTTACCCGGGACCTTTGACTCGGTGGGGTCAGGCAAAACCAGGCCGCCGACGGTAAAAACTCACGGACCAGGCAAACATCCAGCCGGCCGGGGTAAAACTTTCACCCGGAGGTCAACCGGGAAACACCCTTTAAAGGTTGACGCTGCCGGTGACTGCCCGGCAGTAAAGCTTAAAACAGGGTGACAAGACGCTGGTTGGCCTGGCGCAGCCGGCAGAGTTCGAGGTGGGCGGCTCCGCGCCACAGGCGAGCGGCGGTCAGGGGAAATTTTTCCTGCAATATTGCGACCCCGGCGGACGACAGGCACAGCAAGACAGAGCTTTCAACGGTCTGCAGCGTGGTGGAATGGGGGGCGTCGTCATCGGCGGCAAAAGCGCCGACCGTGGCCCCGGAATGAAATTCGGCAATGATGATCGGCTTTCCCCACTCCGGGGTTTTTTTCACGGCCTCAAGGTGGCCGGATGTGACGCAATAGAGGCAGTTTCCACTCTCACCCTCGCGCCAGAGAACCGTGTTGGCCGGAAAATCCTGCTTTTCGACCAGGCCGAATAGATTTTCCCAGTCCCGGGCTTCACAAAAGCTGAATAAAGGGGCCTTGTGCCAGGCGAAAGGTTCTTTTCCCAGGCCGCTCTCACTCATGCTTGGCATCTTCCAGTTTTTTGTTTTCGGCAATTTTTTTCAGCATCTGCTGACGCAGTCCGGCATAACCTTCTTTCCGCATCAAGGGAGCAAACTGACTGCGGTAGTTGCGAACCAGGCTGACATTTTCGATAATTACATCATAGATCAGCCATCTTCCATCCGGCTCCAGTTTGAGCCGGTAAAAAATCGGGGTCTCCCGGTTGCTGCTGATCACCTTGCTGCGAACTTCGGCCTTTTTGCCCCGGACCTCTTCGCGGGTGAAAACCACCTTTTCTCCGGAATAGTTGTCAATCATGGAAATATAGCTTTTGGTCAGCAGTTCCTTGAAAAGCCCGGTAAATTCCCGGCGCTCCTCGGGTGAGAGCTTTTTCCAGCCCCGGCCGAGACTGAGCATCGCCATCCTCGGCATGTCAAATTGACCGAAAGCCAGTTTGATCACCTTCTGGCGCCGCTCTTCTTCCCGCCCCGGTTTTTTCAGCTCAGGATCTTTGAGCACATCCAGAAAATGGTTGACACTGACCTCGAGCTGAGCCTGGGGACCGCTGTTCTTTTCGGCGGCCGGCCCGGAGAGGGGGAGCAGCAGGACAGACAGGACGACAAAGAACAGAAAAATTGCCGGGACACGAAAAAAACGAACCATGAATAAACTCCGAAAGGTTGAATGCTACTGTTCGAATTGCAGTTGCTGATGCTGATGATAGGCGTCGCGGACCGCCACATAGGGATCCAGGGTGCCGCTGAGCAGTTCCTCATACTCACCCAGAATGAACGAGGTTTTGTTGACGGCTTTGCCGCCTTCAACCGCGATTGCGGCCCCGGTGTTGTTTCTCAAAACCCAGAACGGGGGGGATGCCAGGGTGTCGCCGACGAGGCCGAAAACCCCGCGAACATCGGAAGGTCCAAAGAACGGCACGACCAGGTAGGGACCGCTGCCGGAACCATAGTTTTTCAGGGTCGAGGCAAATCGGACATCATGGGTTTTCATGCCGTCGTAGCTGGCCGGATCCATGATTCCCACGACTCCGACCGTGGTATTCAGCAGAAATCGCAGGGAGACATCTCCGGCATCGGCGAATCTCCCCTGAAAAAGACAGTTGAGGATCCGGGCCGGCTCCATCAGGTTGCTGAAAAAGTTTGCCACCCCGGTTCGCCACATCGACGGCGTCACCTTCCGGTAGACCCGGGCCGTCGGTTCCAGCACCCAGCGACGCAAACGGTCATTGAAGGTGAACATGACCCGGTTGAAGCCTTCCAGGGGGTCGCTGACCTCAACATACTCGGCATCAAATTCGGCAAAATCATCGTCTGCCTGAAGCGCCGTGGTTGACGAGGCATCGGCCGCCAGGACGGGGCGGGGCCGGGCCGCAAGCAGGCCGGCACTCAAACCAAAACAAACAAGCAGGAGCAGCAGCAGGCGCCGCAGTTTGAACGTTGTCATTTGTCCACCTTGCCAAAAACATATTTACTGATAAGGGATTCGAGATCGACCGCCGATTCGGTCTCGGTGATTTCATCACCATCCTTGAGATAGTCGTCGTCGGCGCCGGGGGTCAGCTGCACATACTTGTCGCCGATAATTCCCTGGGTCTTGATTGAGGCGAAAACATCGCTGCCGATTTTTACCTCCGGGCGCAGGGACAACTCGACCCGGGCCTGGTCGTCCTTGAGGGTGATGTTGGTCACCTTGCCGACCGGGACCCCGGCGATTTCAATCTGGGCTCCGTTCTTAAGGCCGCTGACCGAATCAAAATCAGCATACACCCGGTAATAGTTACTGCCGAAAAGATCGATGCCGCCGACGTTCAGAGTCAGGTAGGCCACCGCCAGCAGGCCCACGAGCATAAAGGCCCCAACCGCCATTTCCAGATTGAATCTCTTCATTACAACTTAAACCCTCTCAAGTTTTTGTTATCATGCAGCCGCGGGGATATTACCACGGCGACTGTGGTTTCGGTTTTACCTGCGGCGGTTAAGCCTGGTTTACGCATTCACGCTGACTGTCATGGGCCGTGCCCATGACCCGGGTGATGAAGTTCCTGACAAAGGGGTCCCGGCTGCGCTGCAGTTCGGCCGGGCTCTGACAGGCCCGGACCCGGCCGTCATGCAGGATGGCGATATGGTCGGCCAGGTTGAAAATCTTGGGAATGTCATGGCTGACGATAATACTGGTGTAGCCCAGTTTCTTCTGGGTGGCGAAAAAAAGACGGTAGACATCGTGGCTCTTGACCGGATCGAGACCGGTGGTCGGTTCATCGAACAGGAGAATGTCGGGTTCGAGCTGCAGAGCCCGGGCCAGCCCCACCCGTTTTTTCATGCCCCCGGAAAGCTGGGCCGGAAACTTGTCACCGCTGCCGGTAAGATCCATCATCTCCAGAGCCCGGCCGACCTTGGCGGCCACTGCGCTCTCGGGCAGACGGCTGCGCTCTCGCAGGGGCAGGGCGATATTGTCGAAAACCGTCATTGAATCAAACAGGGCAACCCCCTGGAAGAGAACTCCGAAGCGGGTCCGTACCTGTTTCAGGGCCGCCCCCCGAAGACGGCTGATATCCCGGCCTTCAACCAGGACTTCCCCCCGGTCCGGGCGGATCAGCCCGAGAATATGTTTCAGAAGAACACTTTTCCCCTGGCCGCTTTCACCGCAGATTACCGTGGTGGCTCCACGTTCGATATCAAGATCGACCCCCTTGAGAACCTCCTGGGTACCGAAGCTTTTGTGAATGCCTTTAAGCTGAATGCAAAAGTCTGCCGCTGCCATCGGATTCCCTAGAGCATAAACGAAGTGATAACATAATCGGCCACCAGAACCGCCACCGAGGAGGCAACCACGGCGGAAGTCGTGGCCCGGCTCACGCCTTCAGCTCCAAATCCCCAGGGGCGGCGATTGACCCAGAAACCGTGCTCGGCACAAATCCAGACCAGCAGGAAGGCAAAACAGACCGACTTGACAAAGCACATCTTCAGATCGACGGCGGTGACGCTGGCCCGCATGCTGGCCATGTAGGCCCCGGCGTTGCCGTGCAGCAGCACGACTCCGACCATGTAGCCGCCGAAGATGCCGACCAGGTTGAAAACCGCGGTCAGCAGCGGAATCGAAACCAGCCCGGCGAGAAGCTTGGGAACCACCAGGAACCGGTAAGGATTGATCGCCATGCAGTCTAAAGCATCGATCTGCTCGGAGATCCGCATGATTCCCAGTTCGGCGCACATTGCCGACCCGGTTCGGCCAATCACCATCAAAGCGGTCAGCACCGGGCCCAGTTCCCGGATCAGGCTCAGGGCCACGGCCGCTCCCAGGGCACTCGATGAACCATACTTGCTCAGGGTGTAATAGCCCTGGAGACCAAGTACCATGCCGACAAAGGCCCCGGTGAAAAAGATGACCAGAAAAGAACCGGAGCCAATGACCTGGATCTGGCGCAGCACCGGCCTGATCTTGAACGGCATCTGCAACAGGCCGATCAGGGTGTAAACCAGAAAAAGGGCAGAACGTCCCAGGCCTTCGATACTGGCCAGCCCCCAGCGGCCCAATTTTTCAAGTCCTTCCAAAAGGTGTCCTTAATCCTGGATGTAGATAATCAAGCTAAACGGCAGTTTTCCACGGCGTCCGATTCCCGGCCGCCGCCGGAAAATTCCATCTTTAAAGCGGTCCCAAACCGTTTCCGGGCCCAACCGCATTAAATTGTGAGCATTATGAGCATTAACCGTGCCACTCTCATTCAGGCACTCCGAATCACGGTTTTCAGCAATCCGCCGGGAACGGGTGAAGCTGAACAAAATATGAAGATTGAATATACTAATACTCATATACAGTCAATCATTTTTGCCTTAAGATTACAAAAAAAATACTTTTTATCTTATTTACTGCCATGCCGTTTTTGTAACATGCTTTTGCGGGAAATTTCGAGAAATTCGGCCGGTTGACAGCCACGGTCGACGGTCAAAAGCGGACCGGGCGGCAGGTTCAGCAGCTCCCGGCCATTCAAGGCGGCAATCCTCAGTACTTCGGGCGTACCTATTCCGGCTTCGACAAAAAGTTCCATCTCCCGGAGATAAGAAACGCCGTGAGGCACATTGTAGGAACCCGAATCGGTGCCGATTGTCAGTTTGACGCCGAGCTCACAGGCGTAAGCGATCATCTCGAGGTGCCTTTTGTAGTTGCGCTTAATAATTTGTATCTGCTCCCGGGTAAAACGGCCGCCGGGATCATCAACCTGGTTGGCCATGGCCGCCACCGTCGGGGTCCAGAAAACCCCCTGGTCAGCCATCATTTTCAGGGTATCGGGGGCAATGAAATAACCGTGCTCGAGACTTGAGACCCCGGCTTTAACGGCATCCCGGCAAGCCGCGTCTGAATTGACATGAACCATCACCTTACGACCTGCGGCGGCCGCCAGCCGGACAATTTCACGAAGTTCTTCGCGGCTCCACTGCCGGGGACCGACCTTGCCATATTCGTCGAAAGAGACCAGGCCGGTAAGCAGGACCTTGACGAAGCCATCCGGTGCTGAGGCAATTTTTTCGACCAGGCTCAAGTCACGGTTGTCGCCGAGAAAAGCACCGTAAAAACCCGCCTTGAACAGGGCCGGACCGGTGCGGATCACGCGCAACGGCTCGGGCCACGTCACCCCCTTAAGACAGCCGTCCCGGTCGCCGGCGTCGCGAACCGCGGCCACCCCGGCCGCCAGATGGAGCCGGGCGTTGTCCTGCGGGTCGCCTCCGAGACTCAGGTGAACATGGGTATCGACCGGCCGCGGCAGCGTCAGCCCCGTCGGACAAAAAGATTGCGGGTTCTCTGCCATCATCATCCTCTAATTTCTTAACATTACACGGCGAGGGTTTCTAGTGCAAAAATACACTTGAGCGTTAAAAACATCTGTGCTATGTTTTCAGCCCGTCAAGTGAAATCCCGAAACGGATTTTTCAATAACCGGCTTTACAGCCGCAACCCCAAGACTTAGAGGACAAAAACATGAGTTACGAATTCCTTAAAATCACGGTAGCCAACGGGGTCGGCATCATCACCCTGAACCGCCCTCCGGCCAACTCCTTGAACGAAGCCATAGTCGGCGAGCTGGACCGGGCCTTCGATGAGATCGCCGCCAGCGACGAAGCCCGGGTCCTGGTCATCAACAGTGCGATTCCCGGTTTTTTCGTGGCCGGCGCCGATATCAAGATGTTCAACGAAATGACCGCCTACGATGCCTGGGAAATCTCGGGCGAGCTCCAGCGTGTCAACCAGAAACTCGAGGACATGCCGAAAATCACGATCGCCGCGATCGGCGGCTACGCCCTCGGCGGCGGACTCGAACTGGCCCTGGCCTGCGACTTTCGCTTCATGGCCGAAAGCGTGACCATCAAGGACAAAGAGAAGACCCCCACCCTGGGCCTGCCGGAAACCACCCTGGGAATCCTCCCGGGCGCCGGCGGCACCCAGCGCCTGGCCCGCCTGCTCGGAGCCAAGCAGGCTCTCTACTTTATCGCCACGGCCAGGAACATCACTCCCCGGGAAGCCCTGCAGCTGGGTCTGGTCCAGGAACTTTTTCCGGGGGATGAACTCGACGCCAAAACCATCGCTTTCGCCGAAAAAATGGCAACCAAGGCGATCATCGGCATCGGCCAGGCCAAAAAAGCTATCTATGAAGGCTGCAATCGTGACCTCGCGGCAGCCATGCAGATCGAACAGGACTGCTTCATGCGGGCTTTCGCCAGTGAAGATGCCAGCGAAGGGTTGAAAGCCTTCGTCGAAAAACGGCCGGCGGTTTTCAAGGGCAAATAATCTCCCTGACCGTTTCCCGACCGATCAGCCAGATAAAAGCCCGGGTAAAAGTTACCCGGGCTTTTCACTTTCCCTTCCCTTTCCCTTTTCTATTCCCTGGTCCGGTTGATCTGGCCGGCCAGGCAGGCGGCTCCGAAACCGTTGTCGATGTTGACCACCCCGATTCCGGCGGCACAGGAGTTGAGCATCCCTAAAAGGGCGGTGACCCCGCCAAAGGCGGTGCCGTAGCCGGTGCTGGTAGGCACCGCGATCACCGGCCGATCAACCAGGCCGGCCACGACACTCGGCAGGGCCCCTTCCATACCGGCGATGACAATCAGAACCTCGGCGGCCCGCAAACGTTCAAGGTGGACCAGCAGGCGATGGATCCCGGCGACCCCGACATCGGCCAGGAGCGAGACTTTCTGCCCCATGACCCGCAGCGTGATTTCGGCTTCATAAGCCACGCCAAGGTCCGCGGTGCCGGCCGTAACAATCAGCACCTCGCCGCGTCCCCGGTCCTCCCGCGGCCGGGCCAGCCTGACCAGGTAGCGGCCGGTCTCGTGATACTCGAAATCGGGAAATTTCGGCCGCAGCACGGCGGCCTTTTCCGCATCAAGGCGGGTCACCAGGACGTTTTCCCCGCTCTCGGCCAGGGCCGCGATAATCACTTCCAGGTCGGCCGTCTCCTTGTCGAGCGCGAAGACCACCTCGCCAAGTCCCGAACGCAGCCCCCGGTGGGTATCGAGACAGGCGTTTCCAAGATCATGGTACGGCATCCGGTCAAGCAGTCCCAGGACCTCGTCAAGCTCTCTCTCGCCCCGCTGCAAAGCAGCCAGGATGGCTTTCAGTTCATCCCTGTCCATGCCAATCTACGCCTTTGCGAAAGCTTTACGATTTCTGCAATGCCAATTTGAATCAATTCCGGTCAAACAGCGCGTCGACAAAATCGGAGGCGTCAAACGGCCTCAGGTCACGAAGGCTTTCGCCGATGCCGATGTAGCGCACCGGGACCTTGAGTTCGTCGCAGACGCCGACGATGACCCCGCCCTTGGCGGTGCCGTCGAGCTTGGTCATGACCAGGCCGGTCACCCCGATCGCCTCGTTAAACATCTGGGCCTGGGTGATGGCGTTCTGGCCGGTGTTGGCGTCCAGCACCAGGAGCACCTCGTGCGGGGCCCCGGGCAGGGCCTTGTCCAGCACCCGGCGGATCTTTTTCAGCTCGTCCATCAGGTTGACCTTGGTGTGCAGGCGGCCGGCGGTGTCGATAATGACGATATCGGCCTCGCGCTTGATCGCCGACTGCAGGGTGTCGAAAGCCACGGCGGCCGGATCGGCCCCCATACTCTGCTTGATAATCGGCACTTTGGCTCTCTCGGCCCAGACCGTGAGTTGCTCTACCGCGGCGGCCCGGAAGGTGTCGGCCGCGCCCAGCACCACCTTTTTCTTCTGTTTGGCGAAAATCGAGGCCAGTTTACCAATGGTCGTGGTCTTACCGACTCCGTTGACCCCGATGGTCATGATGACATAGGGTTTTTCCCTGATCTCCCAGGGGGCTTCGGCCTGTTTCAGGATCGTGCCGATCTCCTGCTGGAGAAACCGGCGCAGATGGGCCGGGTTTTCAAGCTCCTTGTGGGAGACCTTCTCCTCGACCTCGGCAAAGAGCCGGTAGCTGGTTTTGACCCCGAGATCGGAAGTCAGCAGGATCTCTTCGAGTTCCTCGAGGAACTCCTCGTCGATCTCCTTGTCGCCGTAGAGCAGGTTGTCGAGGGTGCCGACAAACTGGTTGCGGGTTTTTGCCAACCCCTGCTTGAGCCGGGCGAAAAGACCTTTTTTACCGGCCGGTTCAGGTTCGGTTGCGGGCTCTTCCGGGGGCGCCGGCAGGGGGTCCGGGCCGCCCGCCGCAGCCGCAGTACTGTCCGGCACCCCAGGGCCCACATCGGCGGCCTCTTTCCCGGCCGCGGCCGGTACCGCAGCTTCCTTTTCCGGCGGGGCGACGTCAGGCTTTTCTGCGGTTTTTTCCCTCTTTACCGCTAACTCTTCCGCGGCCGTCTCCGGCCGGTCGGCGGCCGTTTCCTGAACCGCAACCCCGGCCCGTTCGTTGTCGGCCCCGGGACCCTCCCCTGTGGCCGGAGTCGACGAGGGCTTCGCACCCCCGGCTTCAACCTTGAGCGGCCGGGGTCCGGCCGGGGCTTTTGGTTTTTCCCCGGCGGGCTTTTCCGGCGCAGAAACGCTTGCCGGCTGCTCTTTTGCGGCAGCCTCCGTTGCCGGCTCGGGCTCCGGCTTGCGACGGCGGCCGAAAAGCCGGCCCAAAAGCCCGCTCTTTTCCCCGCCGCCGGGCCGCGCGGTTTTTTCTTCATCTCGTTTACGGGAGTTATCTTTATCGGTAGACATTAAACCTGCTCCAAGTTATTATATATGAAATCATGACTCCAGCCGGGCCGCCTGGCGCGGCTGCCGGCGGCGCCTCCGAAAACCGCGCCGCCCCTTGTCAAGCCGGCCGGGCCCGAAGCTTTTAAAAATAATCGATAGGCTTTTTTTTGTAAAGGAAATAGTGCATTCTCATGAATGACTTGGGACTGCTTCCCCAGATCAGCCTGTTCGTCATCCTGATCATCGCCTCGGGGGTTTTCTCCGGCACTGAAACCGCGCTTTTCTCGCTGCGCCGCCACCTGCTAAACAGCTACCGCGGCCGGCACCCGCGGGCCGTCCGGGTGTTGGAAAAGATCCTCGAACACCCCCGGGAATTCATCAGTACAATCCTTGTCTGCAACAACTTCGTCAACGTCGCGGCCTCGGCCCTGGCCACCCGCATCTGTTTCGAACTCTGGGGAGAAAACGGGGTCATCATCGCCACCGTCTCGGTTACTCTGATCCTCCTGGTCGCCGCTGAAATCACCCCGAAAACCTACGCCGCCACCCATCCCGACAAAATCGCCCTGAAAACCGCCCTGCCCCTCAACCTGCTGATCACCCTGTTGAAGCCGCTGAACCGTTTTCTCTCTTTTGCCGTCAACATCCTGCTCCACCTTACGGGAATGTCCGACCATCCCCGACAGCCTTCCATTTCGGACGAAGAGATCAAGAGCGTCATTCTGGCCGGCAAGCAGGAGGGCCTGCTGCGGGACAGTGAAAGCTCGATGCTGGCCAATGTGCTCGATATCGACAAAACCCGGGCCCGGGAAATCATGGTCCCCCGCACCCGGATCGTCTCCCTGCCCCACACCGCCTCCCTGCGCAAGATCAATGAAACCATCCGCCAGCATGGCTACTCCCGCTATCCGGTTTATCGAAACGACCTCGAAGACATTATCGGCATTCTCCATATCAAGGACCTTTTCCGGCGCCGGGGCCGGAGATTCAGGCTCCAAAACCTGCTGCGGCCAGCCCATTTTTTTCCCGAAACCGCAACCCTCGACGATCTCCTGGAAAAATTTCGCCGCCACCGGATAAGCTTAGGGATCATTGTCGACGAATACGGCGGCATCGAGGGACTCCTGAGTCGTGACGACATTGTCAGTGAAATTGTCGGCAGCCTCGAGGACGAAACCGACCACCGCCGGGGGACAACCATTATTCCCTTAAAAAACGGCTCCTGCCTGGTGCCCGGGACCTTTCCCCTGCGCAAGATCAGCCAGGCCGTGCCGAGCCTGGACATACCCTCCCGGCTGCAGACGACCTACGACCACCCGGCCGGCCTGGTTCTCGATCAACTCGGCCGCATACCCAAGGCTGGAGAGAGTGTCGTCCTGGACGGTTTGGAGTTTAAGGTTGCCAGGGTTTCCGGCAATCGCATCACCATGATCAAGATCACTCCCGTACCCCGAAACTCCAGCCCGACCACCCCCCGAAAATAACCACAATAAAAAGTATGCAATCTTCTTGACAAGAGTTCTGAACCATCGTATGAGTGCTGTCGTAATCGGCACTTTGAGCCCGCTGTTTTCGGTCAACGCGACGCGAAACTGTCGAGTCGGCGACATTTTACCTGCAAACAGGTCATAACAGGACATAAAGGAGATTAAAATGGCGCAACACACTGATGTTTTAATTATCGGGGCTTCCGCCGCCGGCTTGATGGCCGCGATTACCCTGAGAAAACGCTCCCCGGAAAAAAAGGTCACGGTCATCCGCAAGGCTTCACGCACTCCGGTTCCCTGCGGCATTCCCTACATTTACGGCATCATGAAAGATGTTGACAAGGACCTGATCCCGGACCAGGGGTTCGTCGACATGGGCATCGATATCGTTGTCGGCGAGGTCGTTGCCATCGACCGCTCCGCCAAGCAGGCCAGGCTTTCCGACGGCAGTGAATACAGCTACGAAAAACTTATCCTGGCCACCGGTTCGAAACCCTTTGTCCCGCCCCTGCCCGGAATTGACAAAGCCAATGTCTTCACCATCAGCAAGGAACCGGAAGCCCTGCGCAAGATTTATACGGCTCTCGACCAGGCCTCCCGGGTCGTGGTCATCGGCGGCGGCTTCATCGGGGTGGAAATGGCCGAACAGATTGCCCAGATGGGCAGAAACAGCGGCCCGGCCAAAGAGGTGACAATTGTCGAAATGCTCCCCCACTGCCTGATGCTGGCCTGTGAAGAGGAGTTCTGCATCCGGGTCGAGGATGAACTCGACCGGCTCGGGGTTGCCATCCGCACCAACTGCCTCGCGGCCGAGATTACCGGTGACGACAAAGTTACCGGGGTCAGGCTGAAAGACGGCGAAGAGCTGCCGGCCGACGTCGTCATCATCGGCATCGGGGCCCAGGCCAACATCGACCTGGCCCAGCAGTGCGGCCTGGCCGCCGATCCCCGGGGTGGAATCAAGGTTGACAAGTACATGCGCACCGAGGATCCCGACATCCTGGCGGCCGGCGACTGCGCCACGAAATTTTCCTTCATTACCGGCAAGCCCTCCGGCATTCGCCTGGCCTCGGTCGCCTGCAGCGAAGGCATCATCGCCGCCTGCAACCTTGAAAAGAATACCCGCGCCACCCTGGGGGCTTTGGGCGCCTTCAGCACCATGGTCGGCGACTGCGCCGTCGCCGCGGCCGGTCTGACCACGAAGGCGGCGGCCGATGAAGGCATCGATATCGTTGTCGGCGAAGCCGTCTCCCCCAACCGGCATCCCGGCCACCTGCCCGGGGTCATCCCGGACATGAAGCTCAAGCTCCTTTTCCGCCGGGACAACGGCCGTGTCATCGGCGGACATGTTTACGGCGGAGAGGCCGTCTCCGACATGATCAACATCATCGCGGTTGCCATTCAGGCCCAACTGACGGCCGAGGAACTGGCCCTGATGCAATACGCCACCCATCCCCTGCTGACCGCCTCCCCGCTTAACTACCAGGTCATGCTGGCGGCGGAGAATGCCAGTATCCAGCTGGGCTGAAACAAACCCTGCCGAACCTCGGAATACCAGGTAAAAAGGTCCCATCACGGCTTGCGCCGCGAGGGGACCTTTTTTTATTTTCCAGGGTGGTAAAAATCAGGCGGTTTCAAGAGGGGGCAGTCCCGCTCCTGCATCGTCATCGACCTTTCCCGGAACAGTGATGAAATAGCACACTCCCGGCAGCCCGATATTGATGATTTTGAGCAGCCAGTGATGGGGCTGCAGCCGCAGACCGCCGAGGCCGGCGACCAGCAGGAGATAGAAAAGGGAAAAGGCGGCAATCCCCCCGGCCAGCCAGGCCAGGCGCCGCCTGAACGACCACCTCGGGGTGGCGAGCACCAGGGCGGTCCAGACCAGGACATGAACCGCCGGCATGAAGGTTACCAGGCGGCCGGGATTGTAAAATCCAGTACCGGAACCCGGCAGCAGGGCCAGCAGGTGGCTTCCCGCGGTCTGCCAGAAAAAATAATCCGCTCCGGCCATCACGGCCGCCGGAAACAGCCCGGCGGCAATTTTTAAAACCTGTTCCCGCGGGGTGGCCAGATGCCGGACCGCAACCCAGTAACCGGCGACCAGGAACAGCAAAGCCGGAACCAGGACCAGATGGCCGAAAAAATTATAGGCGAAGCTGGTACTGCGATCCCCGGTCAAAAACAGGACCAGGAAAACCGTGCGGACTAGATGATAAAGATAGTAAAGGGGCAGAAAACTTGCGCCAAACAGCAGCAGACGTTTAGGCCAGGAGAGCGGCAAGAGAAAAAATCCGGCCAG